>CAYVJO010000017.1:13612-15772 GCA_964451735.1 uncultured Hyphomicrobiaceae bacterium
CGCCAGGGCTTCTGCGACAGGGGGAAAGTCAGGGAGCACGATATCCCCCACATACCCGACAAGAACAGTATCCGTATCCCGTGATTGTTTGACCATGGCGAGCACGTTTTGATTGCTTTTTTATATCAGCCCCATCATCTGCATCATGCAGCTTGAGGTTGCTCAAACTCATCATGGCTATCATAAGAATATGACAGTTTTTTCACATGGCCGGTGACGAATGCATGTTTGTAAACTTGCAGCTCAGCATCAATCCCGGCTCAAACCGCGCTCTTCCAGGTCTTGCAGATATTGACGCCAAAGCCTGTCATGATCCCGGCCGATTTCGGCAAGATAGGGCCAGGAATAGATCCCGGTGCTGTGGCCGTCGCTGAACCGGATGCGGATCGCATAATGTCCGGTCTGCTCGACATGGGCAATTGTAACACAGCGCTTGCCGGCAACGATTTTCCGCTCGCCCTCGCCGTGTCCTTTAACCTCGGCGCTCGGGCTATGCGCACGCAAAAATTCCGCACTTAATGAGAATGCATGCCCATCGCTGAATGCTACATGCAAAATATCCTTGGCAGGGTTCACGCGAATTTCAGTGGGCCAAGCCTCCTGGGGGTCGATCATGACTTGCCTCCAATATGGCGCTAAGGCTAGTGTTAACTTGTTGTGTCGTAAGTGTTGTGTGCAGGCACAAGCCTGTTTGTCAGTCGAGGTTGAGTTCCATGCCGCCGATCCAGCTCTCCCGCAGCGAGCGCGCGTCCTTAAGTAAACTGTGCCGCAGGCCATGCAGCCCTGGCGAGATACCTTCGGATCATCTGGAAAAATTCATCAATTACGACCTCGCCAGCAAAAAAGTTCTTTTGCTTTATATCACACCTCTTGGGCAAGTTGAGCTACTCAGGCAGCGTTTTCGTGACATCCAGCCAGCCGAGCCGCCTCGGCATACGGCTTTGACGGCATTTCGGCGCGAGTCGTTGCTGTCTAATGAAAATTACGGGAGCGTGTAGCCTTGCTAGTCAAGCTTTGAATAACGCGATCTGACCGTTCGGGGCGTAAAATATCGCTATGACGCAAAAAGGGGAAAATGTCATGATAAAGAAAACCGTTCTTATCGCCGCGATCAGTTTCGCTCTGATATCAACGTCAGTCTGGGCGGGCGGGTCTTCTAGAGGCTCCGGGGCCCGTCCCAACAATGACGCTTTAGCCCGACGCGCGCCGGAAGTACGCGGATATGTTTTCCGTCCTGGCGGATATAGCTATCAGTATGAGTACGAACCTTTTCTGCGCCGCAACGGGGCCTACGGAAACTATCCGCAATTCGATCCCCGAAATTTTCAGGAACGCGTATTCAGCGACCCGCGCCTGAACACGACGAGCCCCTCGGCGTTTTAGAGTGTCATCCGCAAAAGTGGAACTGGTTGTACGAAAAAATTACGCCAAGACAAAGAGTTAATACCCCGTTCTCAGTTCATCAGTACGGGGCAGCTTCTAGAAGGCGGTTGAAAAAACTCAGTTACTTAGCAAGTGAAACACGCGTTCATCAATGGCGCGCGTTTCATCAACGCATACTTTAATATGTTGCTAACAAAAAGTTGGAGCCACAACCGGCTAACAGGGTTGGAAAAGCTTAGTTTTTCGGTGTACTCTCTTCTACTTCCGAATCGTCGCCGGGCGTGACTATCGTTGTGTAGCTTCCCTTACCATCAAACTTGAAATGCATCGCTGTGTCCTGGTCGGTGCCAGAGCCGAAACCGGTCACGATGAGAATCATTTCGTTGTCGGTTTCTGCGTCCATCGCTAGAAAGGCGCTTGCAAAAGATTGTTCGGAGACCTCTTTGATCGGAACAGTAACGATGATCGCCGGAGGTGTGTTTTCCTCCGCGAGCGACAAAAGCTGAACGAAGACATTCGCAGGGCCGCCGCCAGGAATAATGACAATTGCGCGATAAAATCCGGTTTTGCCTTCTTGCGACCAGCTTCCGCCATTGACGACTTCCGCCACTTCGACTGGAACCGAGACCGCTATAGCTTGCGGATCGGCAGCTCTGGTATGATACGCTCCGCTTATCAGAAAGCCCAAAATTACTACTAACCAAATACCAATACGCATCTAACCCGAAAAATTCATGGTGGGTTGGCGGATGTGGCCTAACCCTTTGAACTCACGTA
>CAYVJO010000018.1:0-5195 GCA_964451735.1 uncultured Hyphomicrobiaceae bacterium
CCCACGCCGCGTTTTTCCGGTGGCATGAATCGGCTAGGGGAGGACACCTCAATCCCGCCGATGACGACATGCCCGCTATCGGGACGCTCTATCCCGGCGATCAAACGCAGCAGTGTCGTCTTCCCGCAACCCGAGGGACCGAGCAGACAGACGATTTCACCCGGCGATATATCGAAACTGACATCGACGACTGCCAAGGCGGCTCCAAAACTCTTGCTAACATGCGAAAGGGAAACGCCTGCCGCAATCGTCGCCGCAGCCTTTCGGCCTTTTTCCCAGTGAGAAATGGCAGAAGTCTGGCCCTCGCCCAAGCCTGCCTCGTTCTGCCGGAACAACGCCAAACGCAAACCCTTCTCCTATGGAGGACGCCTCTTAAACCTGCCGCACCAGCATAAACGCCGCGTGCGCCATATCGGCCTCGGTTATATCTATATATAGCTTTATCAGCCTTGACCGCGTCTTAAAAGATTGAAGACGGGCGTCTGGGCCTCAAGGGCGCTATCGTCCTCCGGCTTGTCCTGACCGCCGATGAGCGGCTCTTCCTCGGAAGAGGGCTCCTCCCCGGCATCATCCTCGTCCAGCGGGTCCTCCTCGGGCGTCAGCAGCGCGGAGTCGTTCGGCTCGGGTATGGTAAAGCCTGGCGGCAGATTGCTGTCCAGAAGTCCTGCGCCCTTCAATTCCGAAAGTCCTGGCAAATCCTTGACGCTGTCGAAACCAAAATGATCGAGAAACTCTTCCGATGTGCCATAAGTCACAGGACGGCCCGGCGCACGACGGCGTCCGCGCAGACGGATCCAGCCCATTTCGAGAAGGACGTCGAGCGTGCCTTTCGAGGTCGAAACGCCTCGGATTTCCTCGATCTCGGCCCGGGTGACGGGTTGGTGATAAGCGATGATAGCCAAGGTTTCGAGAGCGGCGCGCGACAGTTTGCGCGGCTCCACCGCATGACGCTCCAGGATGAAGGACAAATCCGGCGCGGTGCGGAAAGCCCATTTCCCTGCGACCCGCGTCAAATTGACGCCGCGCCCTGCATACAGGTTTTGTAGCTCCTCCAGCAGCGCGCTTATGTCGTCTTTGGCAGTGAAATATTCGGTCAGCGCGGCTTCGTCCACGGGGCTGGCCGCTGCGAATAGCACGGCTTCCAAAACGCGCAATTTTTCCCAGCGCTCGGCCGAAGGCAGGCGCGCGACATTTCCTGCAATGGCCTGTTCAGGCGGCGGCTCACGGGCCGGAAGCGGCAACCGCCCTTGAATTTGGTCACGCTTTTCGTTGTCTGGCATGTCGAACATTCCAATAAAGCAGATGGGCAGGGTAACACAGGAAGGCTTGCGACCGTTTTTTTCCCGATGGTGCCACCAGGCTCCGGCTGTGCCGACTAAACGCATTTCAAGGTGCTGATGTAGGATCGCCTGTCTCGGCTTGGGAGGGCTTATTCCTTATCCAGCGAACATAAATTGGGGCGAAAGGCTGGGCTTGCCGAATTTCGATGAAACCTTCGCGGGAAAGTTCAAGCGTAGCACCAAAGGAACTGGCGAGCGCTGTCTTGCTGATATCGGTGTCGCGCAGATAATCTGTCAGATGACTTTCAAGGATCGACCAATTCGCCGTGTGTCCGAAAAGTTTTTCGAGATAGTCGCGCGCTTCCCGCACAGACCAGACCTGACGCCCACCCATCTTAACCGGCAAGGCCGCTGTCCGCCCGCGCTGATCGGCATAGGCCTTCAACAAATCGTAAACGCTTGCCCAATATTCGCTTTTGCGAACAGTCCTGACGCCCTCCGGCATTCCACGCGAAAAATAATCGATGCCAAGACGCTTGCGCCCAAACAAACGCGCCACAACCTGCCGCATGGCTTCCAGCCTTTTTAGCCGAAAAGCCAGATGCAGCGCCATTTCCTCACCGCTCAGCCCGTCTTCCTGCTTTTCTTGCACCGGCAACAGAAGTTTCGATTTCAGAAAAGCGAGCCAGGCGGCCGTCACAAGGTAGTCTGCGGCGATTTCCAGTCGAAGCGCGCGCGCATCGGCGATGAATTGAAGATATTGCTCGGCTAACTGCAGGATCGAGATTTTGGCAATATCGACTTTTTGCGTGCGCGCAAGGCTGAGCAGGAGATCGAGCGGTCCTTCGAAACCGTCGAGCGAAACGACCAGACGCTCTGACGGGTACATGTCGTCAAATGGCACGACATTTCCGAAACCGCCACCGGCAGCTTCGTGCTGTCCTGGCTCCAGCCCCGGCTCATGACTATCCGTATTGCGTCGTGCTTGCTCGCCGCTCATGCCATTGGTGACAAAAAGGTTAAAATCATCAGCATCATGGCTGATTCACGCGGTTTCGCCTAGAACTTCGGTAATATACGCCAAGGCGCGCCCTTCATCGAAGGGCTGGGGGGGCGCGAGGCGCGTTATGGCGCGGGCGAAACGGCGAGCGCTCTCGCCTCCCAGGAGCGGGGATACGGACGCCACCGCCGCCATCTCCTCGAACACCCCACTGCAATGCAGAACCACATCGCACCCGGCGTCCAGAACCGCCCGCGCCCGCTCCGTCATCGTCCCCGACAGCGCGCCCATGCCGATATCGTCGCACATGAGCAAGCCGTCAAAACCAATTTCGCCGCGAATGAACTGTCCGATCACAACAGGTGACGCGCTTGACGGCTGCAGGTGGTCGATCTCGGGTATAAGGATATGAGCCGTCATGCCGAGCGGCATATCGGCCAAGGCGCGGAAAGGAAGGAAATCGGTTTCGCTTAAATCCCGGCGTGAACAGAGGATAATGGGAAGCGAGGCATGGCTATCAACGCAAGCACGGCCATGTCCCGGAATATGTTTGATAACCGGCAGTATTCCGCCCTCAAGATAACCTTCGGCGACGGCTCGCCCCAGCGCCGAAACGGCCTTGGCATTCTCACCATATGCCCGATCGCCGATAATGTCGTGAGCGCCCTGGCGCGGGATATCGAGAACGGGCGCGCAATTGACCGTGATTCCAAGCTGGGTGAGATCGCGCGCGATCAGTCTGGCTCCGAGCCGGGCCGCTTCGAGGGCTTTAACCGGGTCGGATGAGTAGAGAGACGCGAAATGGCTGCCGGATGGATATCGGGGCCAGTTCGGCGGGGCCAGTCTTTGTACGCGCCCACCTTCTTGATCTATGAGAATAAGGGCGTTTTCATCGCCAACGGCGTCACGAAACGAGGCAGTCAGACGCCGTATCTGATCCTGATCAAAGCAATTTCGCTTGAAAAGAATGAGACCGCAGGGACGGGCTTCCCGAAAGAAGCTTTTCTCCCTGTCGGTGAGTTCGACCGACTCGCATCCCGTTATGAAAGCCCGAAGGTAAGACGGCTCCATGGAATGCATGGTATTCACCCGCGCATCAGTCCCTGCGCGAGAAGCAGCCCTTCATGCCAGCGCTTTTAAGCTGCTCGCACAAGGCATCAGCCTCGGTTTTGTTGTCAACCGGACCGATCAGAAGACGATACCATACGCCTTTCGCGCCAAGATCGGCTTTGCGGACGGACGGCGGGTAGTTTCCGATGACCGAGGCATATTTCTGCTGGAGTGTCGCGAAGGCCGCGATAGCCGCTTCCTGATCATTGCGCGCGCCAATCTGAACAAAGAAGCCACTCGAACCTCCCGAGCTCTCTGTGATCTCTGGAATTTGCGGTTCAGCGGAAATCGCCGCGATCTGAGCGCCACCAGCCGAACGTTCTGAGTTTCTCTCCGTGGCCTCTAGTCTGCTTTCGCTCACGGACGACTCTGAGCTGAGGGAGGATATGGCCTGAGCAGTTGTTACGACAACGCTGTTCGATGAGAGATTTTCCGATTGCGGTGCGTTGGCGGCGATACGCTGCGTGCGCGTTTCGGCGGCCTGTGGCGTACCGTCGGGACCAAACGTCACAGTGCGTACAGTGCGCGGCTTATCCGCTGATTCGGGGTTCGCTTGCGCAGCTCGCCCGTCGCCACCTTGAGCCTTGAGCGCATTCTCAATACGCTCTTCGAGGGTTCCGCCGCCGGTCGTCACAATACCTGGGATGGGATCAGGATCACCTCCAGCCGAGGATGCGAAATCACGCAGTTCGGAACGAGTATCGGTGTCGCCACCGCTGGCAAGACGCGCCGAGTTTGACTCGTCCCCACCGAGACGGTCGTAAATGAGCTTATTCCCATTGGGAAAGTCGCGTCCACCTGGGTCGGAAGGCGTTTCCTTGATCGGACTTGTGTCAGCCACGATCAGGGACGGAGAACCGTCACCCGCACCTGCTGAAAATTTGTAGACATAAGCAAGGCCGCCACCGACAACGACCGCGCCAACCAGAACAGCAGCCATGAGCTTTTTACGGCCGCCTTTCTTATTTGGCTCGTAATCCTCGGTATCGTAATCGTCTTCATCCGCGAAGAAGTCAGCGTCGTGATCCTCGTCCAGCACTGCCGGAGGATGGAAGGGACGAACGGAAGCCGGGGGTGGCGTCTGGTCGGGTTTGTCCCAGTCGTAAAACTGCCCATTATCGAAACCGTCATCGAAATTACGGGCCTGTGGCGCTGGATCACTTGGATAGGCCGGCGTTGGAGTATTTCCGTATCCGTGCTGGGCTCGATCGTCGAAAGAGGCGCGATCATCATAACTCTGATCGTGAAAACCGCTATGGACGCGCGCCTTGGCCGGCGACGGAGGCGGCAAGTCATCCGTATGCGCATCGGGAGCAAAAAACCTGTCGTGCACGGACTGAACGTCAGGCACGGATTGCAGCTCGTCACCAGCGGGATAATAGCTGGGGAAGCGGCTTGCGCCTGCATCCTGATAGCCATCCCGTTCCCAATCGGGCTCGTAACCGCGCGACGAGCGCGGAGCGTAGGGATCGCTTGGCGCATTCTGATAATACGGGTCGCGAGCGACCGGAGGCTGCCGCGAATAAGGGTCTTGCTGCGGCGGAGGCGCAGAACGGCTAGGCGGGGGAGGTGGAGCAGAACGGCTAGGCGGAGGCGCGTTTCTCGAACCGTTATTCCAGTCGGCGCGTTCGGAGCGGGACGGCGGCGCTAGATCGTGGTTGGCGTAAGCTTCGGGCCTGTAGGCGGAAAAAGAGGGGGCAGGCTTATCCTGTCCCGCGGGTGGACGGTTTGGCGGAGCGTCCGGTTGACGGTACCCTTCGTAACGATCGTCAGCAGGCGGCGTCGCGCGGCCGCCTTGGCCTTGC
>CAYVJO010000018.1:5205-6657 GCA_964451735.1 uncultured Hyphomicrobiaceae bacterium
GGCTGCTGCGCATAATCGCGACCGTTTCCCTGACCCCGCCGGAAATCTCTTGGATCGTCAGACATGGACATATTTTACTGTTCCTTTACCCTAAACCCGGCTTCGCGAAGACGCGCCTGATCCTTAAGGATCAAGTTCTACCGCATTTCATAAATTGGTTGAACGCCCAATATGCCAAGGCCAGACCGTATAACTTGCGCAACAGCAAAAACAAGAGCCACGCGCGCCCTGGTAAGCTCCGGATCACTGCTGACGATGAACCGTAATTGTGGCAACTCTTTGCCACGGTTCCATAATCCATGAAATTCGCTTGCTAGCTCGTAAAGATAAAAGGCAACGCGATGCGGCTCATGCGCTTGAGCCGAAGATTCTATGATACGCGGATAATGCGACATTCGTTTTACAACGGCAAGTTCTGCATCGTCTATTAGTAAATCGAGCCGCGCGCCCGCAAGCTCTTTTCCACTTATTTCCAGAGGAGCAGTCAATTCCTCGACGTTACGCAGAACTGAATTCGCCCTTGCATGAGCATATTGAACATAAAAGACAGGGTTTTCGCGCGACTGCTCCATGACCTTGGCGAAGTCGAAGTCCAGGGCAGCGTCGTTCTTTCGGTAGAGCATCATGAAACGGACGGAGCCTGGGCCGACCTCCTCCACGACCTCGCGTAGCGTCACGAAAGTGCCCGCGCGTTTCGACATTTTCAGCGGTTCGCCGCCTCTGAACAGCCGCACGAGCTGGCACACCTTTATGTCGAGATCGGCCTTGCCTCCGCTCAGAGCGGCGACTGCCGACTGCATCCGCTTGATGTAGCCCGAGTGATCCGCGCCGAAGACGTTGATCATATGGTTGAAGCCGCGCTTGAGCTTAGAGCGGTGATAAGCCATGTCGGAGGCGAAATAGGTGTAAGAACCATCGGATTTGACCAGCGCGCGGTCGACATCGTCGCCAAATTCGGTGGCTCGGAACAAGGTCTGTTCGCGGTCTTCCCAATCGTCGGGCTGCTTCCCCTTGGGCGGCGGCAGGCGGCCCTCGTAAATCAGCCCCTTGGCGCACAGCTCCTCGATAGTCTCCCGCACCTGATCCGTTGTACCTTCGATCAGCGAACGCTCGGAGAAAAACAGATCGTGATGTATGCCGAGCGCTGCCAGATCGGCCCGTATCCTTTCAAGCATCATTGCTATGGCTTTGCCGCGAACGATCGGAAGCCACGTCTCCTCGGGCATGTCCTGTAAATTCGGACCGTACTCCTTGGCGAGGGCTTCCCCGACAGCACACAAATAATCGCCCGGATAAAGCCCTTCCGGAATCTCGCCAACATCCTGCCCAAGGGCTTCGCGATAGCGCAGGAATACAGATCTCGCTAGCACATCGACCTGCGCACCGGCGTCATTGACGTAATATTCCCGCGTGACGTCATGACCTGTGAAGCCCAGCAGATTGGCGAGCGCA
>CAYVJO010000018.1:6667-8311 GCA_964451735.1 uncultured Hyphomicrobiaceae bacterium
CTGCAATGACCCACATGCATGGGCCCGGTCGGATTTGCGGACACATATTCGACATTGAATTTTTGGCTCCGCCCGAAAGCGGAGCGTCCGAAATCCTGCCCTTCTTCGAGGATCGATTTTAACAGCCTTGGCCAAAAGGGCGCGCGCAAGGTCATGTTGATAAAGCCAGGCCCGGCAATATCGACACATTCAATGTCCGGGTCGCTTTCGAGACGTGCGGCGAAATGAGCAGCCAGGTCGCGCGGGGGCACCTTCGAATGCCTGGCAAGCACCATCGCGGCGTTCGAGGCGATATCACCATGGGACGGATCGCGCGGCGGCTCGACCGTCAATTGCGACAGGTCGGCATCTTCAGAGAGTAGTCCCGCATCCTTGAGCGCAACGCCCGCTTCGTCGAAACGCTCTTTGAAATATGTAAAAAGATTCATTCTGACCGATCCGATCCTTCGATAGATGAGCCCGTGGCGCTCAGCAGGCGTTCATTGATAACCCAACGAAGACGCGCATGAATGAATTTGTTTTTGCAAAATAAGATATGTGATCCCCGCCTTCGCGAGGACATGCATATGCGACCCCCGCCTGCAAACCATCCGCAAGAGCCTGTTCCGTTCTGATGGCATCAGAATGATGCTCAAACTTTTATGTTTCGGCGCAATCTTTTCGCAAAACCGGTTTCCACTGCTGCGGATTACGCTCTAAATTCTTTGTCTGATCGCAATTTCTTGCGCTTACCCGGCATCTACTTGAGCGGAAATTGCTCTAACGCAATCGCGGCGTATCGTCAAACAGGCTTCGGTGCGTCTCAATGGCGAGACGGTCAGTCATTCCTGCGACGAAATCGCTGATCACCCTTCCCGGCTGCCCGTTTCGCGCCTTGACGCGCCATTCTTCCGGCAAGCTGTCCGGATGTTTCAGAAACTGGAGGAACAGATCCCGTACGATCGTCTGTGCGCCAGCCATGATGCCGCGGACGCGCGGATGAAAGTAAAACTCGTCGAACAGGAAACGACGCAACTCGGTTATATCCTTGGTCATGAGCGCTGAAAAGGATACGATGGGGCGTGCGGCACAGCGGATATCGTCAACCGAGGCCGGACGCAAATCGTCCAGACGCCGCATGCTCTCGGCGACGAGGTCGTGCACCATCGCGCTGATGAGCCTGCGGTTCACCTCATAAATGAGCCTGCTGTCCGGCAGGGGCCCGTGAAGGGCTTCGACCTCATGCATGAAACGTCCGGCCAGCGGCACGTCACGCAGCTTTTCAACTGCGATGAGACCTGCACGCAGCCCGTCGTCAAGGTCGTGATTGTTGTACGCGATATCGTCAGCGAGCGCCGCCACCTGAGCTTCCGCCGATGGAAAGCTGGCCAGGTCGAGATCATGACTCTGCCCATACTCGACAATGGCGATCGGCAATCCTTCCGCGCCATAGCGCGCAGTGGGAGCCCCTTCGGAATCGAGCAGCGGACCATTATGCTTCACAAGCCCTTCGAGCGTCTCCCAGGTCAAGTTGAGGCCATCATAGGCCGCGTAGCGGCTTTCGAGCTTGGTAACGGTGCGGAGGCTTTGGGCGTTATGGTCAAAACCGCCGAAAGGCTTTGCCATCTCGTGGAGCGCCTCTTCTCCAGCATGGCCGAAAGGGGG
>CAYVJO010000018.1:8321-10144 GCA_964451735.1 uncultured Hyphomicrobiaceae bacterium
TGCGATAGTCTCAGCCAGGTCCTCGTCGAGACGTAGGGCTCGGGCGATCGTACGCGCGATTTGCGCGACTTCGAGACTATGGGTCAGGCGGGTGCGGTAGTGATCGCCTTCATGATATACGAAAACCTGGGTTTTGTAGGTCAGGCGCCGGAACGCAGCGGAATGTATGATGCGGTCGCGATCGCGCTGAAAAGGGGTCCGCAGGTCGCAATCTGATTCTTGATAAAGCCTGCCGCGGTTTCGATTCGCGGCGCAGGCATAGTCCGCAACAGGACGTTCAGCGATAGAGGCGTGGATCGTCATGAGCGCATCCAGTGCTGTTTTCCCGACGCCAGGATGTTGCCCGGCTAACGGGACGATTGACAAAACCCTTCCAGCACCCAATCTCATTATAGCCAAATTAAACCAACGGCAAATTCTGTGATTCGGCAAGACCAACTATGACATTCGTTCAATTGACAGACCGTGCGGCGAAACGCATTTCCGAGATCGCCGAGGCCGAACAGGCCGCAAAAATGCTTCGTGTCAGCGTTCATGCAGGCGGATGTACGGGTTTTCAATATAATTTCGATCTGGTCTCCGAGCGCGAGGAGACGGACTTCGTTATCGAAAAGTGCGGCGCTACCGTCTTGATAGACGATGTATCGCTTCCGCTTCTGGCTGGCGCGGAAATCGATTTCGTAGACGATCTTATCGGTGCAGCCTTCAAAATCAGAAATCCGAATGCAACCGAGACTTGCGGGTGCGGGACATCTTTCACGATCTGACGATGGTCGTGCTGTCCGCCCGCGTTGTCACCGCGCGCCCGGCGGCTTGGAGCTGCTCCCGGATTGTTGGCGCGCGATGGCCTTTGACCGGAGCGTAGACTTGCTTTTGCGCCTCTACGATAAGAACGCCCGAAAATGCTGGCCACGTATAGAGCCCCACCCGTTCCCAGGCGACCGCCATGTTGAGAATGATGCGGCGGCCAAACGGCGGCATAAACAATGTCGGCCACCAGCCCGTCGCGGCGTAAAGACCATCGGACAGAAGCCGCTCCAACTGCCCCCTGCTGTAGGGATGCCCGTGGCCGAATGGCGTCGCCTCTGCCCGCGCCCACATGCCGCGCCGGTTCGGGACCACGATCAGCAAACGCCCCTCGGGCGTCAACACGCGCCAAATCTCGCGCATAAACGCGCTGGTCGCGCCGCAATGTTCCAGGCAGTGCACAGCCAGCACACGGTCGACACATGAAGCAGGGAGAGGCAGATGCGCTTCGCTCGACAGGAAGCTGCTCGAAGGACCGTCATGTGGCCAGCGCATCGCCCCCTGATCCTCAGGCATACACAGGAGTTGCGCGCGCGCCTCGTTCCGGAAAGTCTGCATGAACGGGGCGGCGCAACCGATGCCGAGGATCCGGTCGCCCGAGACATCCGGCCAGACCGTCCGAATGCGATGCACGATCAGCCTGCGCGCAACGCCGCCCAGCGGGCTGGCGTAAAAACTGTTAAGCTCGCTGATGTCGGGACGCATCGGCTCTTTGCCCTCATTCGCCCGGCTCGACTCGAGATCGCGCCGCTCATTGATCTTATGCTACCAAAAGCTTAGTGGAGCAAACAGCTTGCCCACTCATTCTGGAGCCATTGCCATGAACGCGCTCATTATTCACCAGTTTCCCTGCCGGACGGACAATTTCGGAATTCTGATCCATGAGCCGGTAACCGGCAGCACGGCGTCCATTGACACGCCCGAGGCAAGCGCCATCCGCGCAGTGCTCAACGAACGGGGCTGGCGTCTCACCCACATCTTGACGACGCATCATCACCATGACCACGATCATGGTC
>CAYVJO010000018.1:10154-15633 GCA_964451735.1 uncultured Hyphomicrobiaceae bacterium
CATGACCACACCGCCGGCCATGACGAGCTGAAGTCGGAGACGGGATGCACGATTATCGGGCCCGGTAAAGAAGCGGGCCGGATTCCCGGGATCGATGTGCATGTCGGCGAGGAATCGGAATTCAGTCTTGGCGCTCATGACATTCGCGTGATCGAAACGCCAGGGCATACACTCGGGCATGTGTCTTACTGGTTACCGCATGATAGCGTCGCCTTTGTCGGCGACACGTTGTTTTCATTAGGTTGCGGACGTTTGTTTGAGGGCGACGGCGAGATGATGTGGAAATCTGTGCAAAAAATTATGGCCCTTCCGCCTAAAACCCTGATTTATTGCGGCCATGAATATAGCCAGTCGAATGCGGAGCTCGCGCTAACCGTGGAGCCGGGAAACGTTTCTCTACAGCAAAGGGCGCGGGACATTGCGCTGCTGCGCGCCGAGAATAAGCCGACTTTGCCTGTTTATCTCGAAGATGAACTTGCGCAGAATCCGTTTCTTCGCCCGGACAGTCCAGAGATCCAGCAGCGGCTCGGAATGGTCGGCCACCCGCTTGCCACAATTTTCACCGAAATTAGAAAACTTAAAGACCGCGTTTAGACTAGGCAAAATTTTGCTTGATCCGAATATGCGGGCTGGGGGAGTCTTGTGGATATCCTTCTCGGCATGGCGGAGCGCTTGCGGCGCGTTTCCGATTGCCGTTAAATCGAAAGGAAGAGAAGAACCGATTCGCCTTCGCATTGATGGCTTAGGACTAAAAAATAAAAATTAATAAGGAACGAAATCACGCTGTAGAGGTTCTGCAAAGCTAGTCGGCTTTCTTGACCAATGAGGGCAAAAAATTACAGCGCGTTTTCACATGTAAAATAAAAAGACGGATCAAACGCTGCGGTGCGTTTTATCTGGGTTTACAGCGGGGTGTACTGAAATGCTTCCGGGGAACGCGGGCGTATGCTTATCCGCGCTTTTTATCGACTTTGATAATATTTATTTATCGCTCAAAAATCGCGATGACGAAGCTGCGTCGCGTTTCGCTAGGAATCCGTCCTTCTGGCTGCAACAGGTTGTTTCGGGCGTTTTGATCCGAAGCGATAATCCGGGACCAACCTTGCGACGCCGCATTGCTGTTGGCAGATGCTATGGGAACCCAATCCCGCGCCGCAGCGGCCGCGAAGGTACGGGCGATCCAAGTTCTTTCGCTTTCGTGCGGCACAGCTTCATGCGCGCTGGTCTTGAAGTTGTGGACTGCCCTCATTTGACGTCACAGTTCAAAAACAGTTCGGACATACGTATCGCTTGCGATATACGCGATTTTCTCGATCACCCAACCCGGTTCGATGAGTTCATCATTCTGTCGGGAGACGCCGATTTTACTCCGGTTCTATTGAGTCTCCGATCGCATAATCGTCAGACAGTAATCTATACCAACGATTACACTTCTCCATACTATAAGGCCTTTTCCGACTATCGTATTCGCGAAGAGGATCTGATCCGGTGCGTCATGCAGAATGAAGCCGCTCCGGAGGAGATAGCGGATCAGCCGGCGCTAGAAGCGCCGCACAGCACACCGCGACTGCGCAGCACGCCGAGCCTGCCGCCTGCTCCGGCCATAAGCGCCCCGCCTGCGACAGCGACCGAAGCAAGCTTGAAGCGTAAATCGACCAACAGCGTATCGGAAGCTGCGATCCAATCTCTCATCGATGATTTCAAGGTCATTGGTGAGGAGATCCTGGAGTTGGTTCGGGATGTCGTCGATAATTCCGAAAAACCGGTGCCGTTGGCCTATTTGGCGGACAGAGCGCAGAAAACCCTCGGCCATCCCAAAACGATCGGTACGAACTGGGCGGGTTCAGGTGGGTTTCTCAACTTCCTGTCCCAAAATCTCCCCAGCCATTTGCGTCTGACGGAAAAACCGCCGCATTTCGTCCATGACCCGCGGCGACACCGGCTTCGCGAAGAGCCGAGGCTGCAAAAGGAACCAGCCCCGGAGGTAGCATCTCAGCCGGCGGCCGCTCCCCGGATCGAACATGCCGCCGCTCCTGCTCAGAGGGAGCCCCAATCAGGCAACAATAGCCGCTTGGCCGAGCTTCAGCGCTCCATCACGCGTATTTACGAAGCCTGCCAGGCGCCGCCCCTCCCGCCTAGCGAATATCAGTTGCTTTTCACATTGATCGCTGCAGAAGTGCGCGAGAACGGGTTTTCTCCCGATCGTTCGTCTGAAGCCGTTATCAAAAGGGCCTCAGCCGCAGGCTTGAAACTCTCGCCGCAAGACGTGTCTTTCGTGATCAACGCCGTCGATGAAATCGACCCTTGGCTCGAACACACGCGGTCGCCAGCCGCCGTTGCGCGGGCCTACCGCGATTATGTTCTCACGCGGTGCTCGCAGGTCAATCTCGACCTCACAGATGACGAGTACCAGCTCATACAGGTTTGGTTTGGTGCCAGCCAATGGACTGCAGCGGCGAGTGGAGGCGGACAAACAGAGCAAAACAGCGCCAATTTGGCCCAAGACCGGTCCCGCAATAATTACGGCCAGCCAGGTTTGGGGCTGCCCTCGCCGAGTTCCACTGGTGACGTGCCCTTGCCGAGCGATTTTGCAAGGCCTGAAAGCGAACGGGACAGAGAACCCACGGTGCAGTCAAGCCTTCGCTATTCTTTCCTCAAGCACGGATAGCGCCGTGCAATCCCGAATAGCGATGCGGTCCAATAGTGGCCGCAACGCTTCGTTTTGAGCATCAAGAGGCTGCCTGACATGAATTCGGGACTAAGCCTCTTACACAGCTTATGCCGCTCTCTTCCCAAAGTGAGCTGGTCTCAGATCAAGGATGCAATCTGGAACCCTGGCTGCGTAGAGCGTAATCCGTAAAAGTGGAAACCGGTTTTACGAAAAGATCAGTCTAAAACATAAACTTAGAGCCCCCGTTCTGTGTCCTTCAGAACGGAGCAGGCTCTAGCGCCTTAAATTGCCTCCACTAAAGCCTTGGCGCCGCTTTTCTCAGCCTGGCTTGGCGCGTCTTCGATGCTTAGTGTTTTCACGACACCATCATCGACGAGCATCGCGTAGCGCTTGGAGCGCACGCCCAGATTCATTGCCGAACCGTCGAGATCGAGGCCTATGGCTTTGGCGAAATTGCCACTGCCATCAGAAAGAAACGTGATCCGGCCTTCCGCTCCCGTTGCCCTCGCCCAGGCCGAAAGCACGAAAATATCGTTGACGGCGGTGCAAATGATGTCGTCGACGCCTTTGGCTTTCAGCGCATCCGCATGATCGAGAAACCCCGGCAGATGGTTGTTATGGCATGTTGGTGTGAAAGCTCCAGGAACCGCGAATAGCGCAATTTTTTTGCTGCTGAAAATTTCGCCTGTCGTTTTCGGAGTCGGTCCCGTGTCCGCCATAACCGTGAATGTTATCTCCGGCAACCGGTCCCCAACCGCTATGACCATGGCAATACCTTTCTCTCAATTTTGCGCATTTCTTGCGACTCGATAGCATTATTGATGCATCATTTCATGCGCCACGCGGTTTCACAACTGCCCTGATCCGAAACCGTGGTCAGCGTAAGAGCGCCGAACGTTTAATCAGAATCGGTCGTGGCGCAATACATGTTTGTATCAGAATCGGACCGAAAACCAGGCCGCTCTTTTCGGTCCGGTGCATTAGCGGCCATCGAGCGAAAAAATGGCGGCGAAAAGAACAATGGAGCCCTTGATTTGTCCATAACCATTTAACATTGTGTTTGTCATGGGCTAAGAAAGTGTTCTGGCGTTCTATCGATCAGCGGTTTTCACGCGTGCTCACGTTTTTACGAGCATGCGCGTCAGCTCACTTAACACATTCTCTCGATCCTCCGGCCGCATGGAAATCGCTTCACAGACCGAACACAATGCAGCTATTCTTGAACTTATGCCATTAAACGCAGACAAATCACGATTGTCGGTTGCCGAAGGTTACCTGGATGGTAGGTTGCTTTTGGCCATGCCCGCAATGACGGATCCTCGATTTCACCGCGCGGTCATCTACATGTGCGCTCATTCGGCGGACGGTGCTATGGGCATTGTGGTGAATCAACGTGCTCCGCACATCACATTTGAGAAGCTTCTTGAGCAGCTCGATATTGCTCCAGGCGAGCCCGACGGCAAGATCAGGGTGCCTGTCGCAACTATGGCGGTTCACACGGGTGGGCCGGTCGAGACGGGCCGCGGATTCGTACTGCATACCAGGGATTATTTTTCAGCCGACAGCACCTTGGCCATCGATGACAGCATTTCGCTAACGGCAACCATCGATATTTTGCGCGCGATAGCGACGGGAACCGGTCCTGCCCGTTCGCTTCTCGCGCTTGGATATGCAGGCTGGGCGCCTGGTCAGCTCGAAAGGGAAATTCATACCAATGGCTGGCTGATCTGCCCCGCTGATACTGGGCTGGTGTTCGATGCTGAGATCGAGCATAAGTATGAGCGCGCTATGGCGAAGCTTGGCGTGCATCCATCCTTCCTCGTTTCGGACGCCGGTCATGCCTGAGCCAATATGCTTCGCCGCAGAGTAGGGTTTGCTACAGCACCCTGCCCTTTCGAAGTTTATCTTTTTGTTTTGGCGTAATGTTTTCGCATGACAGGTTTCCACTTTTGTGGATGACGCTCTGGCGGCTTCTCCGACGGCTTCTTTCTTGACGGCTTGCTGACCCCAGCCGGCCTCAAGCGCTTGCTCCCCCGACTTGTAATGCGGATGCGCTATCTTCGCTCACACACGGCGACGGCGCCCTGCCGCCACGCCCTCGGTTAGACCATAATCCGACTGCTGAGCTTCTGTGTCTTGGGCGGAGTACTGCGCTGGCGCGTAAGCTACGGCATCCCGGGGAGCGGGATTGTGGGTAGGCATCGAAGCTTGTTGCGGAGATGCTGGCGGGCGCGGGCGGGCTTTCTTCGCCAGCGTTTCCGCTTGGGCCGGCTTGCCACGTAACGGCAGCGGATCACCGGCTTGCTGCGGTGCCGGTTTCCTGAATGCGGATTTCGGCTTGGCTTTCTTGCTCGCTGGGTTGAACATGGCAAAGACCAGCGCTTTCAAGCTCATGGCCGAAAGAGCGCCGATCTTGTTTCGGAACCCTGAAAACGCCCCCAAGCCCCGTTGACGCGGCTTTGCTGACCCTGCCGCGCGGGCGACGGGCACAGGCAGAGCATGTGGTCTGGACACCGGTGGTTCTGCGTCTAGCGGGTATTGGGTCGCGACGCTCTCGATGGGAAGCTCCACAAGCGGAGCAACGGCTGTATCTTCAACATTCTTCTTTTTCTTGTCTCGCTTTTCGTCCCGTTTCGTGGATCGGGCAAGCGCATTGAGTAGATTCATCACGTCGCGCTCGGCAATCGGCTCGCCGAAATAAAAACCTTGCGCATAATCGCAACCCAGAGCGCGCACATATGCGACATCCTCCTCCCGCTCCATGCCGACAGCCACTACATCCTTGCCGAGCTCGCGGGCCATGGCCAG
>CAYVJO010000019.1:0-3027 GCA_964451735.1 uncultured Hyphomicrobiaceae bacterium
TGCGGTCGGCCGGAAGTGTAAACGCTGGATCTCCGCTTCAGCATCAGCCCTTCCACATGCCGTCCGCCGAGCTCAGCCGCACGCGCCCTGAGGTTCCACAGTGCGTCCGTGCCGTCGAAGGCGAGCGGTCCCGACAAGCCCATGGCCTGTGGCGCTATGTCAGCATACCAGCGCTCAAGGCGCTCTCGGCGTTTGCTGAGCGGTAGCGCTCTCAGATCGTCGATATCCAGACGCAAGGCATCGTAAATAACGAGATAGGCTGGGGCATTCGCCATCAAGATCGCGCTTGGCGCTTTCCGGTTGAGGCGCTGTTGCAGGTCGTTGAACGAGCCGATCTCCCCACCTGGACGTACAAGCAGCTCGCCATCGAGAACCGCGTGGAAATCGGCATGTGCGATGAGGTCCGGGAAGGCGCCGCCGATATCGTCTCCGGTGCGCGAGAAAAGGGCTTTACCATTGGGCAGGCTTACCAGCTGCACGCGGATGCCGTCATATTTCCACTCAGCCTGAAAATCCTCTGGGGTGATCGCGTCAAGATCCGCATCGTCGAGCGCGTTGGACAGCATGACCGGATGGAACACGACCTGCTCGGACGTGTCCGGTTTGGGGCTGCGACCTTCCAGCCAGGCGAACAGCTGTTCATATGGCGGTGTAAGTCCGTGCCACACCTCCTCGACATCGCTCAGCGAGACACCGCCATAGCCAGCCAGAATGCGTTTCATGGAGCGCGCAGAGACTCCAACGCGGAGCGTTTGTGTTCCCAGTTTCAGCAACGCCCAACGCTGCTGGGGCGTCGAAACATCGAGAAGTTCCACCAGCAATTGGCGGATTTCTGCTTTAGCGCCTTGCCGGAATGCCTCGATGACGCTATGCAGCGCAGGGAGCTTGACGGGCATGTCCGGCTCGCCAGCATCCGGCCAGAGATGGGCGACCGTTTCAGCTGTTTCCCCGACATAATCATAAGACATGGCGAACAGGACCGGGTCGATCCGTTCCACTATAAGGTTGCGGACCAGGGTGCGTTTGAAAAGGTCGAAACGCAACTCGCCGGAGATCGCGGCGACAGCCCATCCGCGATCGGGATCTGGTATCCGGCGAAGATAATCCTGGATCAGCGCGGCTTTGGCGAGAGAGCCATGCGTGTAATACAGCCGGTCGAGCAGGTCGGCGAATGCGTGCATGGGATTAAGATATGCGCGTTGGCAGTCAGAGCAAGCGGTGATCGCGCATTGCCTGGATATGTAGCTGGCGTACTCAGAAAAAAGCGGTCATTGCGTACCGTCCGAATGTGGTGGTGCGAGCCGCTTTGCATTAGACTGGTAAAGTACAGGTTACGCTTTCAGCCCTTCGGGAAGGCAAATGACTCCTCACCCTGGTTTTGGCGCGTTCGCTAAATCGCATAGAGAGTTTTTCGACGCCCTTGGCGAAGGGAGCTGGGAGACGGTCGCGGGGTATTCTGGGGTCGAGCAGAAAATCCTGGCCGGGGCGCTGGATCCGGCAAACCGGTCGGGTTCGATCACTCGCCTCGTCCAGTGGCAGCCTGGGGCGCATGTCGGCCAGATTTTATCGCACGAGTGGTGCGAGGAGGTGTACGTTGTTTCCGGAACACTGGCGGTCGGCGTGCCGGACCGGCCAGACGAGGCGCGCATTCTGATAGCAGGAACGTTCGCCTGCCGCCCGCCGAACATCCTTCACGGTCCCTTTTTCAGCCCCGGCGGCTGCCTTCTGCTTGAGTTTCTTTATTTTCCGCCTGCGTCCTGATTTTGCCGGGATCTCTACGTCGGGCGGCCTCAATCGAAAAAATAAGCCGTCGCTTTGTTACAAATATAAATATTAGATAAACGGTTGCTTCACGACCAATTCATTGCGGATGTCTTAATTTCTGATCATCGGCTCAAGAAAATGAGCGATGGGAAATTGAGAAACAGGAGTATTTCACGATGATTAAAAGAATTCTCATGGCAAGTGCACTCGCTCTTACGTTCGGCCTTGGTGTTTCTACAGCACATGCGGACGGGAACTATGCCGATGTTGAGCAATACGGCTATAAAAACTCTGCTGGTGGCGGTCAGAGCGGTTACAAGAATCGCCTGAAGATCTATCAGGACGGCAGCCGGAACTCTGCGGTCAGCACGCAATACGGCTCGCGCAACCGCGCCGTTGTTGGGCAGATCGGTCGCGGGAATAGCGCCGACACCTATCAGAATGGACGCCGGAATGTTGTGGGCGTAGGCCAGTTCGGATCGGGGCATAATGCAGTCACCACCCAGGACGGGTCAGGCAATGCGATCGGCATCATACAGGCCGGCCGCAAGAACAGCGCCACTGCCACGCAAGTCGGCAAAGGCAATGTGTCTGTGATCGTTCAGGACTAATTACGCGGATGTATTATCGGGGGGCGCTGTACGCGCCCTCCTCATCCGGGAAATTTCACTCAGTTTTGTAAGTAACGACGTTTGATACGAATAAATGGTCTTGCACTCGGCTTCACTGGAGATGCAGGACTTTGAAAAAAAGGAATTCAGACATGACGACAGCCAGGAAAAATTTCGGTGGCCGGATCGTGACGCTGGCATTGGGGCTTGGCGTCATGGTCATCGGTCTGCAAGGCGGAGAAAGCGGTATGAAAGCGCAAGCCGGCGGCGGCAAGATCCGCTGTGAAATTCAGGTCGAAAAGCTTGGATCTGGCGTTCAGCTTCAAGGAGTCGTCTTCGCGAATGAAACGGTCCATGGCGCTTATCAGATGCAGGTCAGCAAAACCGGCGGTGGTGGAAGCTCGAACATCAATCAGGCCGGTGGTTTCGACGCCCGCCCAAACTCTCCCGCCAAGCTTGGCATTGTTCAACTCGGCGGTGACGGCGGCGTCTATCGCGCCAAGCTCAAAGTGACCTGGAACGGCGAAGAGATCGAGTGCGAGAAAAAGATCGGCGGCGGTTGGCTGTAAAGCGAAACACCAACGATCGACCAATGGTGAGACGCGTATTTGTATATCGATATGCAGTGTGAAGGCGTCTCACCGCCTTAGCG
>CAYVJO010000019.1:3037-10616 GCA_964451735.1 uncultured Hyphomicrobiaceae bacterium
TCAATCTTTTGGATGCGCCATGAACGCCGGGGCCTTAGCACGGATCGGCGGATGCGTGCCAGAAAAATTTCCGCTCGGTTGTAGGCCGGTTGAGCGGGAGAAATTGCGATCAAACATAGGATTAGAGCCCCGTTCTATTCCATCAAAACGGATCAGGCTCTAGGCGAGGGGTCGTCTTAAGCGAGTTTGGAGAAATGGGCATGAAAAAGGGTATGTGGAAAGCAGCGGCACTTGCTATTGCGCTGGGGGCAGCTCCGATCTTGACCGCAGCGCCAGCCGATGCCGGGAGCGTAACCATAAAGGTAACGCCGAAAGGTAATAAAGGTGAGAAATTACTGCGGGGTTTCGAGCGATTGAGCCGCATCCCCGATAGGCGAAATAAGGCGCGCGTCGAGCAGAATGGCGGTGGCAACAGCGCCGAGGTCAGCCAACAGGGTCAGGGCAATAGACTCGGCGTTTTTCAGCGCGGCTCCGGTCACTCCGCTATCGCATCGCAGGACGGCGACAATAATACGCTCGGTATTTTTCAGTTTGGCAAGAATACATCGACCAACACAACGCAAACCGGTAACGGCAAATCCAGCCTGATTTTCCAGCGCGGTTGGTGATTGTATCGCGAAGGCGCGGCCGCAAAGCCGCACCTCTGCGCGTTCTCCCGCCGTCATTCCAACTTAGGCAGGGTTACGCTGACCGTCATCGCTGCATACCACGCAGCTAGATTTCGGATGTCCTCAGCGCTCAAATCCTTTGCGATGATCGACATTACCTCATGCTGGCGCGCGCCTGTCTTGAAGGCGCTGAGCTGTTTTTCGATGTAAATCGTGGACTCACCAGCGAGATTTGGCGCCTCAGGGTTGACTGCAATACCGTTTTGTCCGTGGCAGACTATGCATTGAGTGGCTTTCTTCCTGCCAGCCGCAATGTCGGCTGCGAATACCCCGGACGTTTGTGCGGAGGCGAGCGCGCCAAGGGCTGCAAGAGTTACCTTGCCATGTTTCAATATAGAAAGCATATGTCTGATGGCCTCATCAAGCAGAACCGGACGGCGAACCGCCCGGCCCTTTTCCTTTTTCTCGCCCGCGCAGATCAAAGTCAGTTCTGGTACCAGATCCTGTAGAGTGCGCCGACCAGATCGTCCGAGACCAGGATCGAACCATCCGGCAATTGCGCGACATCGACGGGCCGTCCGAGATATTCGCCTGCTTCGGTCTTCCAGCCTTCGGCGAAAGGCTTGGTCTCGCCGACCTTTCCGTCATCCCCAACCGGCGTGAACATGACGCGCGCGCCGATCGGATCGGTACGGTTCCAGGAGCCATGTTGCGCAGAGAAGATTCCGCCGCGGTATTTTTTCGGGAATTGCTTGCCAGTGTAAAAGATCATGCCGAGATCGGCTGCGTGCGCATCGGTCTCGACCGCGGGCTTGACAAGATCGGCGGGGGGGGTGTCGTCTTTATACTCGACCGTGCGCACCGAACCGCCGCCATACCAGGGGAAACCGAAATTCTGGCCTGCCTTGGTCTGATGATTGATCTCGCCGGGCGGGATCTTATCGCCCATGCCGTCCACCTGATTGTCCGTGAACCAAAGCTCGCCCTTGGGCGAGAAATCCATGCCAACCGAATTGCGTACACCATGGGTGTAGACTTCGCGTTCGGTTCCATCAGTTTTTATACGAATGATACCCCCCAAGCCCCATTTATTATAAAGATCAAGCTTTTCTCGGGCTGGCACATTGAAAGGTTGACCAAGTGAAATGTATAGCTTGCCATCCGCCCCGATCCGGCAAACGCGTGCGGTATGGTTGTAGCTTTCCTCTTCTTTCGGGATCAACTCGCCTTCGGGCACAACGTTGAATGCGGCCACATCGGGGCTCTCATAGAAAAATTCGGCGGCGGGGAAAACAAGAACGCGGTTGCGCTCGGCGATGTAGAGGAAGCCATCCTTTGAAAAGCAAGGCCCATTCGGGATGGTGAAGCTGATAGAGGGCGCAAAGTCCTTTACCTCGTCAGCGACCCGGTCCTTATCGCGGTCAGTGACAGCCCAGACCTTGGTTTTCCGCGTGCCGACGAACGTGACGACGCCCTGCGGCCCGACCGCGATATGTCTGGCGTCAGGAACAATGGCGTAAAGGCTGATCTTGAAGCCGTCCGGCAGCGTGACCTGCTCCAGGATTTTCTTGATTGCTTCCGCCTTTTCACCGCCCTGAGCAATTTCGGTGAACTCCGTCACACCGGTCGCCTGGAATTTTCCGAGCTTTTCCAGATTGTCGGAGGCGGCTCCGTATTGGCTGACGGCGGTTGTGAATACGCCCGCCAAAATCAGCGTTCTATAGTCCATGGTGTTTCTCCCGAGGTTTATTCGCGATCTCTGTTGAATCGGTTTAAAGTGCCTGTTGTGTACAAAGACCGTGTGAGATCATAACCGATGACCTTTCATCTGGCGAGACCGGCTTGGCCGCGCGCGGGGCCGTAGCGCCTCGCCCGCTGTCACTGAAACGTCAAAGGCGCTTGTCAGGATAGGAAATAGTTTTCATCTTGACAGAGCCGCGCGCAGCTAGCGCAGCCGCCAAACCCTCGCAAATCGGCAAAGTTGGATAGGGACACATGACCATTCGGAATCTGGGTTTCGTTTTCGCCCCGAAATCGGTAGCCCTTATTGGAGCTAGCGAAAAGCCAGGGTCCGTTGGCCTCAAGGTCATGCAGAATTTGCTGGAAGGCGGCTTTTCGGGACCTGTCTGGCCTGTCAACCCGGGACGCGAGACGATTGCGGGCGAGGCGTGCTACGCCAAAGTCGATGCTCTCCCGCACGCACCAGACCTCGCCGTCATCGCCACGCCCGCCGCGATTGTGCCTGACATCATCGGCGCCCTCGGGCGTAAAGGGACACGCGCCGCCGTCGTGTTGAGCGCGGGCATCGCGGAGCAAAACGGGTTGCGCCAAGCAATGCTTGATGCGTCAAAGCCTTATTGCCTCAGGATCATCGGGCCGAATTGCCTTGGCATTTTCGTGCCCGGCCTCGGCTTGAACGCTAGCTTCGCGCATATTGGTCCAAAAGAGGGTAAGCTCGCCCTGCTTTCGCAATCCGGCGCGGTTGCTGCGGCGACGCTGGATTGGGCGGCGGCCAGGGGGATAGGCTTCAGCCATGTGGTTTCAATGGGTGACATGGCGGATGTCGATGTCGGCGACATGCTAGATTATCTGGCGGGCCGCGCAGAGACGAACGCGATATTGATGTATCTCGAAACGGTTACAAATGCGCGGAAATTTCTTTCGGCGGCCCGATCGGCCGCTCGCGCAAAGCCGGTGCTGGTTGTCAAGACGGGCCGCAGCGAGGAGGGCGCGAAGGCAGCTGCAACGCATACGGGCGCGCTTTCCGGAAATGACAGCGTCGTCGATGCGGCGTTCAGGCGAGCGGGCGTGCTGCGGGTCGATGGACTGAGAGACCTTTTCGATGGCGCGGAGACCTTAACGCGGCTCGGCCGTCTGCATGGCGAGAGGTTGGCTATCATTACCAATGGCGGTGGGGCTGGCGTTCTCGCTGTCGAAGCGCTGATGCAGCTCGGCGGTAAGCTTGCATCTCTCTCTGATAACACCCTATCGACGCTGGACAGCGTGCTGCCACCCACATGGTCGCGGGACAACCCGGTCGACATTATCGGTGATGCGGACGCGAAGCGTTACGAAGCCGCGCTTGAGGTGGTGCTGGACGATCCCAATGCCGACGCTGTGCTCGTCATGAATTGCCCCACGGCGTTGGCATCGTCGTCGGAAGCGGCTGAAGCAGTCATCCGTACGGTCTCGGCGCGCCGCTCAGAACACCGTAAACTCAAGCCGATCCTCACCAACTGGCTCGGGGAAAGTACGGTCCGGACGGCGAGAAGCCAGTTTGCCGCCGCCAGCATTCCCACTTATGAATTCCCTACCGACGCCGTGCGCAGCTTCGCTTACGTCACAGCCTATAATAAGGCGCAGGAAGAACTGATGCGCGCGCCGCCAAGCCTTCCGGACAGTTTCGAGGTTGACGCCCAGTCGGCGCGTCTTGCTATGGAGGTTTCGCGCCGCGATTTGCGCGCGCTATTGACGGAGCCCGAGGCGAAAGCGGTTCTGGATGCTTACGGCATCCCGACAGCCAGGACGCGTATTGCCGGGAATCCCGTCGAGGCAGGACATATTGCTGCCGAGTTCCTAAAGGGCGGGGGCAGGGCCGCTCTGAAGATTCTGTCGAAGGATATTACGCACAAGTCTGATGTGGGCGGCGTCGCGCTCAATCTCGAAAGCCCGGACGCAGTGCGCGCTGTTGCGGAACAGATGCTAGCGCGCGTTATCAGCAAACAACCCGGCGCAAGGCTCGACGGGTTTACAGTTCAGGAGATGATTGAGCGTCCTGGCGCGCATGAGTTGATCATCGGAGTCAGCCAGGATTCCATTTTCGGTCCTGCGATCCTCTTCGGGGCAGGCGGAACGGCGGTCGAAGTTATAAAAGACACCGCGGTCGCCTTGCCGCCTCTCGATTTGAAGCTTGCGCGGAATTTGATCTCGGAGACGCGGGTGGCCGACCTCCTTGGCGGCTACCGCTACAGGAAAGCGGCCGATATCGATGCAATCGCAATGACGCTGATGCGCGTTTCGCAGCTCATAACCGATCATCCGGCAATCGTTGAACTCGACATCAATCCTTTACTCGCCGACGAGCACGGCGTCGTCGCACTGGACGCGCGCATCCGCGTAGACTGGGCCAACGCGCAAGTCCCTGCTCCCAATCCATATTTCGCAATCCGCCCATACCCGAAAGGATGGGAAAAAACGGTCAGGCTCCCAAGCGGACGTGAGATTTTCATTCGCCCGATCCGGCCCAGCGACGACGGGATTTATGGCGATTTTCTTCGCGCAATTACGAAGGCGGATTTGCGCCTGCGGTTTTTCAGCCCAAAAGCGGAGTTTTCCGACCAGTTTATCGCTCGGCTCACACAAATCGACTATTCTCGCGCGATGGCGTTCGTTGCGCTCGATCCCGGGACGGGCGTCATGCTTGGCGGTTCACGCCTGATTGCGGACCCGGATTACGTCAATGGCGAATATGCCGTTATGGTGCGCAGCGATCTGAAGGGTCAAGGCTTCGGCTGGGCGCTGATGCAACGGCTCATCGAATATGCAAAAGCCGAGGGTTTGCAGCGGCTCCATGGCGACGTTCTCATGGAGAACACGCAAATGCTGTCAATGTGCCGTGACCTCGGCTTCAGCGTAAAGGCAGATCCGGACGATGTAACGTTATGTAAGGTGAGCTTGCCGCTCTCATAGGCCGAATACGCTGCGGTAACGGAGCGCATACAAAAATACGCGTAATCTCCTACATATAATGTGTGCCCAGGTCCGGCTCAGCTTTAATAAGTCCTTGCCGGGGCCTTTAAGCGCGTAAACCAGGATCGGCGGCCGCATGAGCGATACCAAAGCAACGGTTTTTTACGATGGCGCCTGCCCAGTTTGCAGCCGCGAGATCAGTTTTTACCGCCGCCAGCAAGGTTCGGACAGTATTGAGTGGATCGATGTGGCGAGCTGCGGCGACGGCAGCGTCGCACCAGGGTTGTCGAAAGAAGCCGCTTTGCGCCGGTTTCATATGCGCCGGCCAGACGGCACGTTTGTCAGCGGGGCAGACGCTTTCGCGGAGTTATGGACGCACCTTCCGAAATTCAGGATAGCAGGGTGGATAGCACGATTGCCGTTGATCAGAACAGTCCTGGAATGGGGCTACCGAACCTTCCTGGCAGTGCGTGGGCGCTCATGGCGCCGTTCTTCTAGCCACCCCTCTTAAAACGAGATCAAATATGTCCTAAGATCAACGGGATGGGGCAAGTTTCCGCATTTACGAAAATGCGAACTACCCTGCCATGTGAAGTATGACCCGTTTGATAAAAAAGGACTGGCTATGAGGTTGGAAGGGAAACGGACCATTGTGACGGGCGCGGCGTCAGGTTTTGGACGCGAGATCGCCAGGCGTTTCATAAGCGAAGGTGCGAAAGTCGCGATTTTGGATTTGAACCAGGAGGGCGCGCAGGCAGTCGCCGCGGAACTTGGCGACGCCTCAATCGCAATCGCATGCGACGTTTCCAAGGGGGAAGACGTCAACCGAGCGGTCGCCCATTCCATTGAGATCTTCGGCGGCGTTGACGTGGTCGTGAACAACGCTGGCTGGTCTCATAAGAATCAGCCGCTCATGGAGGTTGATGAGGCGACTTTCCGCAAGGTTTACGACATCAACGTTTTGTCGATTTTTCACATGACGAAAGCTGTGGTTCCGCATTGGCGGCAGACTGGCACCGGCGGCGTGATGATCAATGTGGGCTCGACTGCCGGAATACGCCCCCGTCCCGGTCTGTCCTGGTACAACTCTTCCAAGGGCGCGGTGCATACTATGACGAAATCCCTCGCGGTCGAGCTGGCGCCAGATAAGATCCGCGTCTGCGCGCTTGCACCTGTGATGGGCGCGACGGCGCTTCTCGAAACTTTTATGGGTCTGCCCGATACGCCCGATAATCGTCAAAAATTCATCGCGACAGTCCCGCTTGGCCGTTTGAGCGAGCCGGAAGACATGGCGAATGCGGCGCTGTTTCTGGCCTCGGACGAGGCGGCGTTCCTGACCGGTATCATTCTCGAAGTCGATGGCGGCCGCACGATATGACATCGATAAAGAATTGCGCGCGTGAATGCGGAGTGTTGGAGCCATGCGGATTGCTGTAATGGGAGCGGGTGGCGTCGGCGGCTATTTCGGCGCGCGGCTTGCATTGAGCGGTTCCGACGTGACCTTCATCGCCCGCGGGCGGCATCTGGCGGCGATCCGAGAGGCAGGTTTGCGCATCGAGAGTGAATTGGGCGATATGCTGGTCCGCGATGTCAAGACGACCGACGACCCTGCGACCATCGATAGCGCCGATCTCGTGATCGTTGGCGTAAAGCTCTGGGACACCGAACAGGCTGCGCGCCAGATAAAGCCTCTCGCTGAGCGTGGGGCAGCGGTGGTCTCGTTCCAGAATGGCGTTCAGAAGGACGACATGCTGCGCGATGTGCTCGGGGAGGGGGCACTCCTTGGAGGTGTCAGCTATATTGCGGCAGCGATCAAAGAGCCTGGCGTCATCGTTCAAACGGGCAAGATGCAAAGGTTGATTTTCGGCGAGTTCGACGGCTCCAGCACGCCCCGCGCCGAAGCGTTTCTCCAGGCTTGCCTCACAGCCGGTATTGATGCGCAGCTGAGTGGCGACATCAGGCGCGCAATATGGGAGAAATTCGTTTTTCTGGTTGGGTTGTCGGGCGTGACGGCCGCGGTCCGCCTTCCCATTGGCCCTATCCGCGAAAATCCGCAATCGCGCGCTTTCTTCCTCGATCTGATGCGTGAAGTTGAAGCTGTTGGACGCGCGCATGGCGTTGTTCTGCCAGAGTCTTTCGCGGAGGATCGCCTCGCTTTCGCTGATACGCTGCTGGCGGAAACAACCTCATCAATGCATGGCGATCTTAAACGTGGCAACCCCCTCGAACTGCCATGGCTTAGCGGCGGCGTGGTGGAGCTTGGCCGGAAGTCTGGCGTTGCA
>CAYVJO010000019.1:10626-15543 GCA_964451735.1 uncultured Hyphomicrobiaceae bacterium
GTTGCAACGCCTTGCAACCGGGCGGTGGCGGATATTCTTGCCCCGCACGCCGCCGGCAAGCTCGATGCCTAACGCAGAACGCCGCGGCATTTCGTCCGGATAGCGGTTCTGCTCCAGCCTGGTGCCGCCTTGCCGGACCAAAATTTGCATATGTTGAATCACGACAGACAGGACATGACAGCACGAGAACCTGAGCCGTTCTGATGGAAACAGAACGGGGCTCTAACTTTATGTTTTGGCGTAATCTTTTCGCAAAACCGGCTTCCACTTTTGCGGATTACGCTCTAGAAGTCGGGACTATAATAATCTACAAGCTGATGAAGTCACGATTTAGCCATTGGCTTCGTCCATTAAAATAAAAAAAGAATAATTGGCGGGATGGTACGTTCGGGAGACGCAAGCGCGTTCTGGCGCATTAACCGATAGCAAACCAAAAATTCAGATCAAGACCGCTACAACGATGATTACAAGACGCATGTTCGTTAGCGGAGGAGCGGTACTCGCCGCATCAGCCTCCTTCAATCCGCATCATGCCCATGCCGCGCTATCATTCGGAGCGCCTGTACGCTTCAGTTGGGCTGCACTGAAAGCTTGGGCGGAGGCCATCTCGCGCCTTCCGTTTCAGCCTGCGAGCCCCAGTCATCGGGAGCTTATTCAACGGATCGACTATGACGCGCATCAGCAGATCCGTTATCGTCCCGATGCGTCGATCGTGCCATCGCCTGGATCTTATCCGGTTCAGCTCTTCCATGTCGGGCGGTATTTCATGGAGCCGGTCCGTGTCTTCATCGTTCGGGACGGCCAATCCCGCGAGGTCCTTTATAATGACGAGCTGTTCAATTACGGGCAGGCGTCCTTCGCTCGCAGCCTGCCGGACGACACCGGCTTTGCTGGTTTTCGTGTTATGCGCGCCCAGAATGAGCCGGACTGGATTTCCTTTCTTGGCGCTTCCTATTTCCGGACGACCGGGCAAACCAAACAATACGGCCTTTCAGCACGTGGGTTGGCGGTAAATATCGGTCTTCCGGAGCCCGAGGAGTTCCCAAGATTTACAAATTTCTGGATCGAGCGGCTCGACGGCGATGACGGCATGTTGATCCACGCACTTCTGGACAGCCCCAGCCTTGCAGGCGCTTACCGTATCCGCGCCATTCGGGAAACGGGTGCGATCACCGATGTCGAAATGGTGGTATATGCGCGCCGTGACGTCCAACGCCTCGGTATCGCCCCGCTGACAAGCATGTATTGGTATGGAAAACTGAACCGTGACGACGCCACTGACTGGCGGCCTGAGATTCACGATAGCGACGGCTTGGCGATCCTGACCGGTCAGAACGAACAGATTTGGCGTCCGCTGAACAATCCCCCCGTGGTTAAACTCAGCTCATTTCTGGACAACTCACCTAAAGGTTTCGGGCTTATGCAGCGGGAGCGGAGTTTCGAAGCCTATCAGGACGATGGCGTTTTCTATGACAAACGTCCCTCGGTTTGGGTTGAGCCAATCGGCGAATGGGGAGAAGGCGCGGTTCAGCTTCTTGAGATTCCCACGGATGATGAAACCGAAGACAATATCGTCGCCTATTGGAACCCAAAAAGACCTTATCGCGCTGGCGACCGTATTGAAATGCGTTATCGCATCCATTGGCGTCATGACATGCCGTTTGAACAATCTATTGGGCGTGTCGTGGCGACGCGGCGCGGCGCTGGCGGCATACCTGGGGGGCCGAAACGTCAGCAAACAGCGAAATATGTCATCGATTTTGAAGGCGGCGATCTGGGTCAGCTCGGCAATAGCGACGGCGTGTCCCTGAATCTGACCGTAAACCGTGGTCGCTACGATTCAACGGCGGCTTATCGTGTGGTCGGTACGCAGAAGTGGCGGGCGATATTCGACTATACTCCGGATAGCCGTGAAGCGGGGGATATCAGAGCCTTCCTGCAGCTCAACGGCCGATCTCTAACGGAGAGCTGGATCTACCAGCATGTGGAAAAGCCGCGTCACGGATAAAAGTTCCGCCTGTATAATCACCCCCTCGGGTGACGCAGCAATATGCTGCCTCTATATAGTCGGAATTGTTAATCCTCGAGCGGATAATAAGCAATATTACAAATCATATATAAAAGCCCCCAGGTACTACACGATATATTTGATACTTGGCCTCGCCGAAAGGCGGGGCCATATTTATATTAGCTGCATGTAACCATTTGGATATTCTTTACATATGAATGACGCGGCCGCCAACAGCGAGCGCCGCTTCCTTTACGGCCTCCGTCAAGGTGGGGTGCGCGTGACACGTTCGCGCGAGATCTTCGGCTGAGCCACCAAACTCCATAAGTACCGCGGCTTCAGCAATTATATTACCTGCGTCAGGGCCTACGATATGAACACCGAGAACCCTGTCCGTCTTGGCGTCGGCAAGCACTTTCACAAATCCATCCGTCTGGCGGTTGACTTTGGCGCGCCCATTGGCGGTAAAGGGAAATTTGCCGGTCTTATAGGAAACCCCAGCATCCTTCAGTTCTTCCTCGGTCTTGCCAACGGAGGCAACCTCGGGATAAGTATAGATGACGTTCGGGATGACATCGTAATTTACGTGTCCAGCTTGATCGGCAATAATTTCCGCAACGGCAACGCCCTCGTCCTCCGCCTTATGGGCCAGCATGGGCCCGCGAATCACATCGCCAATCGCATAGATCCCTTCAACGTTCGTGCGGAAATGATTGTCAACGACAATGCGCCTGCGATTGTCAAGCTTGACACCAGCATCCTCTAAGCCCAGGCCGTCCGTGTATGGGGTACGGCCAATAGCCACGAGCACGACATCGGCCTCGATCGTCTCCTTGCCGCCGCCCTTAGACGGCTCGATGGTTGCCTTGATCCCCTGCCCATTCGTCTCTATGGCCGTGACCTTTTGGCCAAGCTTGAATTCGATGCCCTGCTTGACAAGGATTTTCTGGAACTGCCGGGCGATTTCACCGTCCATACCGGGAATGATGCGGTCCAGAAATTCAACTACAGTGACTTTCGAGCCGAGACGCCGCCATACCGAACCCAGTTCAAGGCCGATAATTCCGCCCCCAACGACAAGCATGCTATTGGGAACGGACGGCAAATCCAGTGCGCCCGTTGATGAGAGTATTTTCTTCTCATCGATCTCGATACCGGGCAGGCGGGCGACATCGGAACCCGTCGCGATCACGATCGAACGCGCTTCGAGCTGTCTCGTATCACCGCCATTCTCAGGAACAACTTTAACCTTGCCTGAACCATCAAGACGACCTGTGCCATGGTAGCTGTCGATCTTGTTCTTTTTCAGCAGGTAATCGACGCCCTTGACGTTGCCATCAACCCCTTCGTCTTTATACGCAATCATAGCTTTCAAATCGAGCTGGGGCTTTACCTTGATGCCCATATGAATCATGCCCTTTTCCGCCTCTTCATATAGCTCGGAGGCGTGGAGAAGGGCCTTGGACGGGATGCAACCGACGTTAAGGCAGGTGCCGCCATGCGTCGCGCGTTTCTCAACGACAGCAACTTTCATGCCCAGTTGCGCTGCACGGATTGCGCAGACATAACCGCCGGGGCCAGTGCCGATGACGATCAGATCGTATGTGTCAGCCATGTTCCCCTCTTTGGCTTACTTTTTCGGGATACGTGTCTTGTTTGAAGTTGATGCTTTTGACTAAGACGGCTTATGCATTAAGTCCTCTGGCATCTGGTCCTTATTCTTCAGTACCGCTCCAAATGTCCAAGTAAGGCCGAATGGATCGCGAATTTGCCCGTAGCGCTCGCCCCATTAGGCATCCTCGGCAAGCGTGATAACCTCGCCGCCATGCTCCACCGCCAAATGCATAACCGCATCGACATGTTTTGGTTTCTTGAGCTGCATATGGATCATAACGCTCGCGCCTTCGGCTAGAGCTGCTTTCTGCCCAGCAGGCTTCTTATCTTCGCGGAAATCGTCGCAGAGATAAACAAGGCCATCTTTGACCTCAAGAGCGGAGTGGATGAGGCGCTTGCCATCCTGCGCCATCTGCAGGAACTGCGTGTCGGCATCGAAGACATCTTCATAAAATTTTATCGCCGCAAGCCCGCCATTGACCACGAGATAGGGCGCTACTTTTGTGGGCTTGCTCATCGGGATTACTTCGCAGATCAGTTCTAGAGGTCAAGGACCAGCCGCTGCGGGTCCTCCAGACTTTCCTTCACGCGGACGAGGAAAGTTACGGCCTCACGTCCATCGACGATACGGTGATCGTATGTAAGCGCCAGATACATCATCGGCCGGACCTCGACCTTTCCGCCTATAACGACCGGGCGCTCTTGAATCTTGTGCATGCCCAATATGCCCGATTGCGGCGTGTTCAGTATCGGCGTGGACATGAGCGACCCATATATGCCGCCATTGGTAATGGTAAAGGTGCCGCCCTGCATATCCTCAATGCCAAGCTTGCCATCTCGGGCGCGGCGGCCATATTCGGCGATGTCTTTCTCGACCTGAGCGATCGATTTGCGGTCCGCATCCCGCAGCACAGGTACGACGAGACCACGGTCGGTACCGACGGCAATGCCAATATTGTAATAATTCTTGTAAACGATATCCTCGCCGTCGATCTCAGCATTAACAGCCGGAATTTCGTTCAGCGCATGAATGCACGCCTTGACGAAAAATCCCATGAAGCCGAGTTTGACCTTATGCTTTTTCTCAAACAGGTCTTTATAGTCCTGCCGGGCTTTCATGATCGCGCTCATATCCACCTCGTTGAACGTGGTGAGCATGGCGGCGCTGTGTTGCGACTCCTTTAGACGTCTGGCGATTGTCTGCCGCAGCTTGGTCATGCGCACGCGCTCTTCCCGAGCATGGTCCTCTTGTCGGACTGGAGAGCGCATAGCTGGTATCGGCGCTTGGGATGGGG
>CAYVJO010000020.1:0-14952 GCA_964451735.1 uncultured Hyphomicrobiaceae bacterium
TCACGTCACAGTCAATGGCCGTGATGTCGGCGAAATCCTGATAGGGGAGGGCCTTGCGCGCGCCTATCGGGGCAAAAAGCGCAAAAGCTGGTGTCATTCGGAATGATGATCTCAATTAGCAGCTAAGCCGGCCAGGAAACGTCAGAATATTGAGCCTTAGAAAGGCAAAAAGTTTATAATCATCGCGTTATGACAGGGCTTTTGCCGCTTGAATGAGTAGTTTTTTTGGAATAACCACTGCTATTTCACCGTCGCCCGTATGTTTTTGAACATCAATATTATTGAGGACATTGGCATCGAGTCTGCCGACGATGACGAGATCATCCACATTGCCGCTTTCAAGTATGGTGGGGCACTTTCCTACCGCGCAATCCTTGGCGAGAACTTGAAATTCGCGTTCTTTCATGTCCTTCGTCATCGACGCCTCCTGCACATATACACCACCAATATTTTTACCATATTCAAGGCGGCATTGCAGTACTTGCGGTGGCTGAAAAATCACGAAGAGTTGATGTGAGCCGCAATACAGACCAAGGGGCCACGCCGCCAGATTTACGATCGCTGCCCGCCCGTTTGCGCCCATCGTATCAGGATGGCGCAGGGGATGAACCAGATCACAACCGAAACGAGGTAAAAAAGAAGGTGCCATCCCGTAGCCAGTCCGGGCAGGCGCGCCAGGGCGATTGAAATAGCGAACCAGTAATAGGCCAGCGAAAACACGACAATGCCTAGCCCGCCAATAAATTTTCGAAGACGAATGTTCATAAAAAATCTTTAGCGGGCAAATGCTCCGCCGCCAAGGCGTCGTTTCCGCACGCATGTTTATTCATGTCCGCCGCGTCATTCGCGCCTATTGCAGTGGCAGTCGCATGAAGCTACCTCATTGCAATGTAACAAGGGCTAATCCATGTCCAGCGCAATCGAAACCATTGTAGAGCGGCCTGCCGGACTAAATCAGAGCGCCGTGGAGCTGCGCGCCTTGCGCTTGTGGCTCTTTTCCGTTGCAGCTTTGATCCTTGCCATGGTGATCGTCGGCGGGGCGACACGGCTGACCGAGTCCGGTTTGTCCATTACCGAATGGCGTCCGCTGCTAGGTGCGATTCCACCGCTTACCGAGGCGCACTGGCTTGAGGAATTCGAGAAATACCGGCAAATCCCGCAATATCAGCTTATCAACAAGGGCATGAGCCTGGAGGCGTTCAAAACGATTTACTGGTGGGAGTGGACGCATCGTTTCCTTGGCCGTTTCATAGGGCTAGCGTTTTTCGTGCCTCTTTTGGTCTTCTGGGCAAGAGGAACGATCCCCCGGCCGCTGCTGCCAAAGCTGTTGACCATATTCGCTCTTGGCGCAGCTCAGGGCGCACTTGGATGGTACATGGTTCAAAGCGGCCTCAGCGAACGAACGGATGTGAGCCAATACAGGCTTGCGGCTCATCTCGGGCTTGCCGTAGTTATATTTGGCGCAATCTTCTGGGTCGCACTCGGATTGGGCAGGGCAGGGGAGGCGCGCGCGTTGCAAAGTGAGCAGGGTCCGCCAACACGGCTCGTGACGGTGTTTACGGGTTTCCTTGCGCTTCTCATATTCTTGCAAATCGTGCTAGGAGGCTTCGTGGCGGGCACGAATGCCGGCATGTCGCATACCACCTGGCCGCTGATGGATGGCGCTTTCATTCCTGACGGGCTTGGCGCAATGCAACCCTGGTATCTCAACGCTTTCGAGAATGTGTTGACGGTCCAGTTCAATCACCGCATGGCCGCCTATGCTATCGCCGTGGCGGCTGTTTTGAACATCTGGCTTGTCTGGAAGCGTGGCCCGAGGGTATTGAGAGGCATTTCCGCAGTTTTATGTTTGGCTGTGCTTGCCCAAATCGCGTTGGGTATTCTTGCGCTTCTCAGCCATCTTCAAATCGGATTGGCGCTAGCGCATCAGGTCGGCGCTATTGTTTTATTTGGTCTAACGCTATATCAATTGCATCTGTCTACAACGGCAGCAACAATAACGGGAACGGAACCTTAGTCGGCGGCTTGCCGCTCATGCGACTTGGCTTCCCTCCAAAGTGCCTCCATCTCTTCAAGCAAGGCTGTTTCAACCGTGCGGCCTGCCTCTTCCAATCGCGCCTCGATGTAGCGAAATCGGCGTTCAAACTTGGCGTTCGCGCCCATTAATGCCGTCTCCGGGTCGATGGAGAGCCGCCGTGCGAGATTGACGACAACGAACATGAGATCGCCGACTTCGTCCGCGATGCGGTCTTGTCTTCCCTCCGGCAGTTCAGCTTCTATCTCGGCGGTCTCCTCTTTGACCTTTTCCAGGATCTGAGCCGTATCAGTCCAGTCGAAACCAACCTTGGCCACCCGTTTTTGCAGCTTGGCCGCCCGGGCGAGGGCTGGCAGGCGTACGGGCACTGCGTCCAGAATGCTTTCCGCGCGATCGGTGGACCCACTGCCTTCCGAGAAGGCTTTCGCCTTAGCTTCCTGTGCTTTAACGCGGTCCCATAGTCCTTGTATCTCCACGCTGGCGCGTGTTTCCTCGTCTCCGAATATATGAGGATGGCGGCGGACCATTTTCCGTGTGATGGCATCCGCGACGTCCGCAAAATCGAATTCCGCAGCCTCGCTGGCCATTTGCGCATGGTAGACGACCTGAAGAAGCAGATCGCCCAGTTCATCCATCAAATCGCGCATATCGCCACGGACGATCGCGTCGGCGACTTCATAAGCCTCCTCGATCGTGTAGGGCGCGATGCTCGCGAAAGTCTGTTCTCGGTCCCACGGGCAGCCAAGCGCCCGATCTCGAAGAACGGACATGAGAGCGAGCAAATCGTCAAGGCCAAGCAAGTCCTGGCGCGCAGTTTTGGCGTTGAGATCCTCGATCACGCTAGCGGCGTCTCGGCTTAAGCCTTGTCCTTGTTCGACACTCATCGTAATACGCAACAGTTGCCTAAATTGGAGCCCGAACAGACGGAAATAAATCTTGACAAGATATTAATGCTGATTCGCATAAGGTGTATTATGAAAAATACATTGGGGCTAGGGCACTGATCAGTTGGTTTCGTAGAATTTTGACACCAGCCGGTCGAGCAGCATCACGCCATAACCGGAGCCCCAGCTTTGATTGATATCCGTGCCCGGTGAGCCCATCGCGGTTCCTGCGATATCGAGATGCGCCCAAACCGTGCCAGGCATGACGAACCGTTGCAGGAATTGCGCTGCCGTGATCGAACCCGCGGTACGCCCGCCAATATTCTTCATATCCGCGACTTTGGAGCTTAACAGCTTGTCGTATTTCTCATCGAGCGGCATCCGCCACACCTTATCACCCGTCTCAATACCGGCAGTCGTCAGTTGCTCCGCCAGAGCGTCGTCATTGGAAAAAAGACCTGCATATTCCTTGCCAAGGGAAATGATCACCGCTCCTGTAAGCGTTGCGAGTGTGATCATTGCCTGAGGCTTGAATTGCTCCTGCGCGTGCCACATGATGTCGGCAAGAAGCAGCCTACCCTCCGCGTCGGTGTTGATAACCTCCACAGTCTGACCTGACAGCGTCGTGACGATATCGCCAGGGCGCTGAGCCGTGCCACTCACCATATTCTCCGTCATGCCGATTATGCCGATGGCGTTGACGGCGGCTTTGCGCTTCGCTAGCGCCAGCATGGCGCCGGTTACTGCCGCAGCGCCGCCCATGTCCCCTTTCATATCCTCCATGCCGGCCGCAGGCTTGATGGATATGCCGCCTGTGTCAAAACAGACGCCTTTCCCGACGAACAGCACCGGCCTGGCGTCCTTATCCGGCGCACCGGTCCAGCGCATGATCGCGGCGCAGCTTGGACGAGCGCTGCCTTGCCCGACCGCAAGCAAAGCCCGCATTCCGATCTCAGTAAGCCTCTCCTGGTCAAGGATTTCGACATCAAGGCCGAAGCCCGACAGCGCAGCGACGCGAGCGCCGAATTCTTCCGGAGATAGAATATTCGCCGGCTCGTTTACGAGATCGCGAGCGATGTAAACACCCTCTCCGATCGCGCTCAATTTTGAAAATTCCGCGGCTGCTTTTTCCGGTTGAGAGCACAGAATTCTGAGGGATTTTAAACTGTCCGAATCATCATCGATTTCTTCATTCTCTGTCTTTTTCTTCTTTTTATATTTTCTAAATTCATAGCCGCGCAGCATTGCGCCTAGAGCAACAAGCGCCGCGCCACGGCCTGTTACCAGCGATTCATTGGCAGTCTCAAGCAGCACGTCGGCCATAACGGTTTTCGCGCCGGCGAGCCTTGCCTTGATGCGGCCGCCCAACGCCAGCCAATCAGCTTCCGAGTATTTTCCCGCATTGCCTAGCCCCAAAACAAGAATCCGCTCACAATCGAGCCCTGTTGGCGCTAAAAGGTCGAAAAAAGCTTTTTTCCCGCCACCGAATTTCGTGATCTTGGCAGCTTTTGATATAGTTCCACCGGACTGGGCATCCAGCTTTGCCAAAATAGGTGGGAAAGTCCCTTGCGTTTCGATTAAGCCCACTGAGATCGGATATTGTAAGTCGTCAAGCGATCCAAAAGTAATGTTGAAGTTGGCTGTCATTGGCCGCCCGGTTCCTTCCTGCAATGCAATTCGGCGCATGGCCGAGGACAAGCGCCATCCTCAAAGACGACAGTTCCGGGAGCTCCCGATCTTGTGTCTGGTGTAAATGGCGGCGTTACTCTACACAAGCGCCAAAACGATGCAACGTCTAGTGATACGCTGTCGAAAATCTGCCATTTTACCGTGAGATCGCAGATGAAGATTCCGTTGCGACAGGAGCTCCCAAGGCCCGGATGGCATGGATATTATCGGACGCTATATCTTTCGTCAGACCGCCGTATCGCTGGCGATGATCCTCGTGACATTGACGCTGATTGTCTGGATGACAACAGCGCTTCGGCAAATTTCGCTTGTGACCGATCAGGGGCAAAGTTTCCTGATCTTCCTCAATATCACTCTTCTGGCCATGCCAAACCTGATCGCGATCGTGGCGCCCGTGGCGCTTCTGATCTCGGCCTTGCATGTTCTGAACCGTCTCAGCGGCGACAGCGAACTTATAGTGCTGTCTGCGTCAGGCTCGACGAGCTGGCGCGTGATGCGTCCGCTGCTTTTCCTTGCCTTTTTTGTTTCGGGCTTCGTTTTTCTCTCAAACGCGCTACTTACGCCCTACACCATGCAGCTACTACGCGACTACGCGATAAAGGTGCGTACCGATCTCATCGCACAAGTCTTACAGCCGGGTAAATTCGCCTCACCTGAGAACGGTCTAACCATACATGTCGCTGAACGGGCTGATAATGGCGTGCTTCGTGGTCTTATGATCCATGATGAGCGCGACCAGAACCAGATCATGACCTATTTGGCCGAGGAAGGGCAAATCGTCAAACGTGAGGACGAGACGGCCCTTCTGATCATGAGAAAAGGCCATATTCAACGCCAGGAGGGTCGTTCCAAAACACCCCAGATCGTCGTTTTCGACAGCTATATCTTCGATATTAGTCAATTCGGACCGCAAGAAGGGCCGCGTGATTTTAAGCCGCGAGAGCGCTATTTGGCCGAATTGCTGGCCCCTGATTTGAACGACACGTTTTATCAGAAACAACAGGGGAAATTCCGGTCGGAGTTACATGACCGTTTATCAAATCCACTTTACGCTATTTTATTTGTACTGGTTGTTGGCGTGCATCTTGGTTATCCCAGAACCACCCGCGATGGGCGCTTCAAAAGCCTTTTTGCGGCATTCGCCGTTGCTGCCACGCTTAGAATCGTAGGACTTGCTGGCGTCAACATGGCGGCGAAGAATGATATGGGTATTTTGCTGCTATGGTGCGTTCCTGTGCTCGGCATCCTGATTTCAGCCTTGATGATCCATTATGAAATTAAGCCGTTTTCATTACCGTCTTTCCGTCTGCAACGGGTGAGCCGGAAGAATTCTCTGAAGCCGGCTCGCTAAAAAGACTGAAGAAATACTATGGTCGCCATAAAAACCTTGGGCCGATATTTTGCTCTGCGTTTTTTTTATATGACGCTGGTCGTTTATGGCGTTTGCGTTATGATTGTTTTCTTCATCGATTTCGTCGAAATGATGCGGGAAGCTGCAAAGGTCGACGCCTCGGCCGCAGATGTCGTGTTGCTGACGCTATTGCGGCTGCCCTCCTTCGCAGAACTTATTCTGCCATTCGCCGTGCTAATCGGTTCCATCAGCGCTTTCCTTGCATTCAGCAGAAGTTCGGAACTCGTCATCGTTCGAGCCGCGGGCGTTTCGATCTGGCAATTTCTGCAACCAGCTTTGATCGTGGCCCTGCTCTTCGGCGTGTTTGCGACCACGGTCTACAATCCTTTGGCTGCGCGGGCGAAGATTGCCGCCGAGCGTATTTTCGCTGAAACTTTCGCAGCAAAGGGCAACGCTCGCAGCTCGATCGGGAACTCTATGTGGATACGCCAGGATGGCGCCGATGGACCATCGATCATCTATGCAAGGGCGAGCGCAGACAGGGGCAAGACTCTGGCTGGATTAACGCTGTTGCAATTTGATCCCAACAAAAAATTTATTGAGAGAATCGAGGCAGATAAGGCAACATTGCGGCAAGGTTATTGGTTGCTTGAGAATGCAAACGTCTCAAGTCCAGGCGGTCTTCCGCAGCTTTACAAGCAGTATATTATCAGTACCTATTTAGACGAGAATCAAGTAAACGAGAGCGTGGACACGGCTGAGAGCGTGTCATTTTGGGAGCTTCCTGAATTTATAAAGTTTGCGCAAAGAGCAGGCTTTGATACGACAGCGTATGACTTGCATTACGAGCAGCTATTGGCTCGTCCGCTTCTCATGGTTGCCATGGTTCTTTTGGCCGCGACTTGCGCGCTGAAACCCTTCCGTTTTGGCAAGATACAGACTATGGTGCTTATGGGATTAGGTGGTGGTTTCGGTATCTTCATACTAATCGAGCTATCGCGTAAATTGGGCATGTCCGGCTATATTTCGACGGGGGTGGCGGCATGGGCGCCAATTGCCATAGCATGTCTATTGGCATTGACGGTTTTGCTGCATCAAGAAGATGGGTGAAGGATGCACGCTGAGGCTTTGCGCGAGGGATGCAGGCCTAGCACGATTGCGGTCTATTCGACGCCGCGTCGCGCTCGACTGTTTGGATATTTAGCGCTTGTTTCAAGCTTGGCTTTAATGGTCTCGCTGCCTTTTGCAGCGTTTTCTGCTCATGCGGCCAAAGAAGATTTGCTGAAGCCTCAAATAGGCAAGAACGAAACCAATCAGCCGTTGCTACTCCAAGCCGATGAACTCATTTACGACCGCGCCAACGACAGGATCATCGCCAAGGGCAATGTCGAGGTCTATTATAGAAATTATGCGCTTCTCTCCGATGAGCTGACCTACGACCAGCGGGCTAACACGCTCAATGCGATTGGCAATGTGCGTATCAAGGAACCAGACGGCGCTCTTATAAACGCGGATCGCATAACCCTGACAGATGATTTCCGCGACGGTTTCATACGTTCCTTCACCGCAGTTACCAAGGACGAAGCGCGCATCGCAGCGGCTAACGCTTATCGCAAAGACGGGAATGTTACCGTGTTTGAGCGCGGCGTGTTCACCCCCTGTAAGGAATGCGAGGACAATCCGGAAGCCCCTCCGATTTGGCGTATTAAAGCACGCAAGATCACTCACAAAAAAGATGAAGGAAATGTCTATTTCGAAGACGGCGTCTTTGAGATGTTCGGCATGCCACTTCTCTGGGTACCTTATTTTTATTATCCCGATCCGACAGTTAAGCGTCGCTCAGGCTTTCTGGCTCCGGAATTCAGTCATTCAAGAGATCTCGGATTTACAACTGGCGTGAGCTATCTGCACGTGGTATCGCCCAGCTCGGATTTGACCATAACACCAGTCGTGACCACCGAGGCTGGATTTCTGCTTAAATCGGAATGGCGTCAACGCCTTGATACTGGAAGTTACCGGATTGCAGCAGCTGGCGTTTATGATGCCGACCCTGATGACTCCACCCGCGAAAATAACGAGTTTCGCGGCAGCATTCAGACTCAAGGCGAGTTCAGCCTTGGATCTTGGTGGAGTTGGGGTTGGGACGCCACTGTTGAAAGTGATGACACCTTCCGCCGTTTCTACAAACTCGACGATATTTTCGCGACAGATAGAATTTCGACGGTTTATCTCGTTGGGCAAAGCGAACGGAACTATTTTTCTGCCAATCTCTATCATTTTGGCGGCTTGACTGCGGATGATGACGATCGAGCCGATTCAGTTGTCTACCCATCAATTGATTATAATTACATTTTCGATAACCCCGTCATTGGCGGCGAGCTGAGCTTTGACACTAATGCGCTCGCGCTCAGTCGTGAAAGTGGGGGAGATGTGGCTCGCCTGGTCAATCAAGCCAAATGGCGTCGCCAATTCACCGACCCATTCGGCCAGGTGGTAACGCCCTTCATGCAAGCGCGCGCGGATCTTTATAAAACCAGTAGTTTCGAAGACGACGTCTTTCTGGACGATCCTCAGGACAGCACCACCTCATTCCGCGGTTCGGCTGTAGCCGGTCTTGAATATCGCTTCCCATTCGTGAAGCAAACCGAAAGCGCAACGCATGTCATTGAGCCTATAGGACAGATAATAGCGCGACCGGATATAAAAGATCAGGGCGAAATTCCAAATGAAGACGCGCGCAGTCTGGTTTTCGACGACACGCTTCTATTCGATATCGATAAATTTTCCGGTTATGATCGCATAGAAACTGGAACCCGCGCTAATGTAGGCGTGCAATACAGCATCAATACCGATCGAGGCTGGAATGCTCGAATCGTGGCAGGCCAAAGTTATCAGATTGCCGGAGAAAACTCTTTCGGCGAGGATACGGGATTGTCCGAGGCCAACTCCGACTATGTCGCCGGCGCTTATTTTGATTTGTCAAGTAATCTTCAGCTCGTGTCGCAAATGCGATTTGACGAAGATGATTTCGAGCTGAAGCGTCACGATCTCCAATTTACCGGTTCTTACGGCCCGCTTTTGGCTTCAGCAAATTACGTCAACGCTAAAGCTCAACCTGCGCTCGGCTTTACTGACGACCGTGAAGAAGTGGCCGCTCTTGCTGCTGTCAAGCTTGCCCAAAACTGGACCTTGTTCGGCGATATCCGATATGATCTCGATGAGGATGAAATTCTACGGAACAGCATCGGTTTGAAATATGCCGATGAGTGCTTCATGCTGTCTGTTAGCTACATTGAGACAAATATCGAGGACGGTGAAATCAAGCCGGACCAGACTGTTATGGTGCGCTATAATCTTCTGACCCTTGGCGAGGCTCAAAGCCGGACGGACACAATCGGGACCTTTTCTTCAGAATTGCCAGTTGTCCAATAATTCTGAAGTTTCATCTGACCGCGCCACCCCACACGCGTCGGTATGGGTATAAATATGCGTCACGGATTGCTTCTTGGTCTGGAATCCAGCTACCATATACCCAGTTACCAAATATAGTCAGATTTGGTGGAGCTTTTTTAGTAAAGCTGTTTGGCTCCCATTCACGGAACGGACACAATTTTAGTCTGTTCTTCAAGAGTGAGCGGAATGGCGCATGAATACAACAATCGAAGCGCTATACGTCTCTGAGATCAACGCTTAAGATATGATGGGCTTGACATCATGATTTCATGGCGACACGTCGCGCGCCCTGCATTGGTGAGAATAGTTCTACTTTGCGGGCTTTTCTTTTTGGCTCACGGATCGTCGGCATATGCGCAAAGCATCGTGGTTATGGTGAATGACGAGCCCGTAACGAGCTATGACGTAACGCAACGCCAGCGTTTTCTCGCCATGACCTCTGGGTTAAGTGAAAAAATGCGCGCGCGCTTGAAGTCGGATGAGACAAAAGAAGAATTTCGCGCCTTCATGATGGAAAAGCAGCCCTCCACAAAAGAAGAAGCGCAAGAATTACAAAAGCAATTCGTTGCCAAGCTCCAGCAGCAAGTTGTGGCGAGCGCAAGTAACTCCATGCGCAAGGAGGCTATCGATCAGCTCGTCGAAGAGCGGCTGATGCTTCAAGCGGCAAGAGATCAAAAAATCGAGATTTCGGACGATCAGGTCAATCAGGCCTTGACGCGCATGGCCGAAAGCGGCGGTGAAAAACGTACGCTGAATGAGTTTCTGGCCTCTTTCACGTCACAAGGCGTTAATCCTGTTACGCTGAAGGAGCGCATCAAAGCACAAACGGCCTGGCGTGAGCTAATCCGGCGTGTCTACGGATCGCGTGTTCGCACTCTCTCCGACGCGACAGCGACGGTTGCCCCTAGCAGTTCAGCAGGCAGCGCGCTCGTCGATGTGGAGATTGTCAAATTTTCAGCAGCCGCTGGCGGCAATCAACAGGCCGTTGCGCTCAGACTTGTCGAGGCCGAGGAATTGCGCAAAGCGTTTTCATCCTGCGACAAGCTTGGCGCGCAATTGAAGGGCAAGAATGGCGTAACCACTCAAAGTGTAAAGAAGGCGAACATCAAGGATTTCAACGGCGATGTACAGGCAGCGCTCACCCAAGCCAAGCCGGGTGAAATGACTCCGCCCGTTATCAGAGGTGATCTTATCGAGGTTCACGCCGTCTGTTCGAAAACTGTCGCCGTCGCACCAAAGAAAAATCAGAAAGAGGCTGATGCCGGCGACCGCGTTCAGGAAGAGTTTCAACTCTACTCCCGGCGTCATTTAAAGGATCTCAAAGATCGCGCGCTCCTGAAATATCCCAAAAGCGGTTAATCATGGAGCAAATGTCGATGTCGAGATACGCGCCGTGAGCACGGCATTGCGTATAACCAAACCCATTGCACTCACCTGTGGCGACCCAGCTGGCATCGGCCCCGACATCACGCTTGGCGCCTGGCTTGACCGGGCGGAAAAACAGCTACCCGTTTTTATGTATCTTGGCGACGCCGCCCATTTGCGAGACAGAGCGGCAGCACTATCGCTTGAGTTGCGGATACAGCCTGTTTCCGATCCGATGGAGGCTGTCGAGGTCTTCCCTCATGCTGTGCCGGTACTTGAAATGCCCCTGCCCTGCTTCGTAAAGGCAGGTCAACCGGATCCGCGCGCTGCAAGCGCTATAACCGCAAGTATCGCAGAGGCAGTAAAGCTCGTTCTCGAAGGAGCCGCCTCGGCAATCGTAACCAATCCGATCGCGAAGCACATATTGCACGCAGCAGGTTTTGCGCATCCCGGCCATACGGAGTTTCTCGGCGCGCTTGCAGTGCAGCATGGTTGTCCTGCCTCCCCTGTCATGATGCTCGCAGGTCCCGATTTGCGGGTCGTGCCGGTTACGATCCACGTGCCGCTTGCCGATGTCCCGCTCCTGCTCACCGGGGAAAAAATCGCCGAAACAGTTCGAATTACAGCATCCGGCCTTAGGCGTTGGTTCGGCATCGCTCATCCACGCATCGCAGTGACAGGGCTGAACCCTCATGCTGGCGAAAGCGGGACCATCGGCAGCGAAGAGGTGCGGGTCATAGAACCGGCGATCGCGGCGCTTCGCGAGGCCGGGCTCAATGTCACGGGTCCGCACCCCGCAGATGCGCTTTTTCATGAGCGAGCCCGAAAAGCCTACGATGTGGCCATCGCCATGTATCACGATCAGGCGCTGATTCCCCTGAAAACGCTTGCTTTCGATGACGGCGTGAATGTCACTCTGGGTTTGCCTTTCATCAGGACCTCGCCGGACCACGGCACAGCTTTCGATATTGCAGCCACGGGCAAAGCGCGACCCGACAGTCTCATTGCCGCATTGCGGCTAGCCAGCATAATGACGAAAGCGGACAAGCTGGCTTAGAATAAGAACCGCTTTTCGCGTCGGTCCGATGCCGAGCTCACAGCATGGATAGAATGCGCCGATCCCGCTACTCATCCAATACATGAAAAGGAACAAGGTCTTGGGCGATCTGCCACCGCTTCGCGAGGTGATCCGGGAACTCGGCTTGTCAGCCAAAAAATCGCTCGGACAGAACTTCATTCTCGACCTGAACCTGACGGGACGCATTGCCCGCGCCGCAGGCCCTCTGGACGGCGTGACCGTCGTTGAAATCGGGCCTGGACCAGGTGGGCTCACGAGAGCGCTTCTGAGCGAGGGCGCGGCGCGGGTGATCGCGGTCGAGAAAGATCCCCGCTGTTTGCCCGCGCTCGACTCCATCGGCAGTCATTGGCCAGGAAAGCTTACTGTTATCGAAGGAGATGCGCTCACAGCGGACTGGCCCTCTCTCATCTGCCCAGGCGGAACGGTGCGGATTGTGGCCAACCTGCCCTACTCCGTAGCGACCCCCCTTTTGCTCGGGTGGGTTAAAACCGAGCCGTGGCCGCCATGGTGGGACCGGATGGTCCTGATGTTTCAGCGCGAAGTGGCCGAGCGCATTGTGGCCGCCCCCGGAGAAAAAACCTATGGGCGTCTATCCATCCTGTCGCAATGGCGGTGCGAAAGCCGGATATTGTTTAACCTGCCCGCCCGCGCATTTACACCGCCGCCCAAGGTCGACTCGGCAATCGTCGAATTCCGGCCTCGCGCCAAGCCAATGCAGGTCGGGCAAACACAGATGCTGGAACAACTGACGGCCACAGCGTTCGGACAGAGACGCAAAATGTTACGCGCCAGCCTCAAAGCCCTACCAGGCTCACTTGAAGCTTTGGCGGATATTGGGATCGACCCCTCGGCGCGCGCTGAACAGATCAATGTTACCGATTTTTGCCGCTTGTCTGCGTGGCTGGACCAGGATCATTGCAAACAGAAACGATCCTGATCTCCATGATCAATCGCTAGGCAGTTCACCGAACTGAGGTTTAAGTATCGCGCATGAGGCCGCTTACAAAACTTTTCAGACCGGGCAGCCTTATGCGTTTGCGTCTTTCCGCGCTTAGAATCGTTCGCAAAATATGAAACGTTTCATCAAAATCATCATTTACGACAACATAATCATATTCTCTCCAATGAGACAGCTCTTCCGATGCGCCGGCTAGACGCTGGGCGACGACGCCGTCAGGGTCGGCCGCACGCTCCTTTAACCGGGATTCCAGCGCGCGGCGCGATGGCGGCAGGATGAACAGCCGAACCACATCCGAGGGCGCGCTATCAGCAAGCTGGCGTGCGCCCTGCCAGTCTATATCGAATAACACATCCTGACCGTTCTGCAGCCTTTCCTCGATGGCTGCCTTTGGCGTCCCGTAAAGATTGCCAAAGACCTCTGCCCATTCGATAAAATCGCCATTCGAAAGCTTCGCTTCGAAAGCCCCGCGGTCCAGGAAGACATAATGCTGGCCATCGATTTCACCTGGGCGCGGCGAACGGGTCGTTGCGGAAATCGACAGGGCGCAGCTTTCCCCTTCCGCGGCCAGCAAGGCGCGTGTGAGGGTGGTTTTTCCAGCGCCCGAAGGCGACGATAAGACAAGCATCAAGCCACGCCGTCCTCCCAGAGCGGACTGCCCTGCCCTGCCCTCTCGTCTGGTTTCATTCGACATTCTGCACCTGCTCCCGAAACTGATCGATTGCGGTTTTAAGGCGTAATCCGATCCGGGTTATTTCAGCTGCGTTAGACTTTGAACAGAGGGTGTTTGCTTCGCGTTGAAATTCCTGCGCAAGAAACTCCAGTCTTCGCCCAACCGGCGTATCTTCATCCATCAGGTCGTGCGCCGCGCCGACATGCGCGTAAAGACGCTTGATTTCCTCCTCTATATCGGCTTTTGTCGCGATCAGTGCCGCTTCCTGATAGAGCCGGTTTTCGTCGAATGTCCCGCCTGCGGACAGAAGGCGTTGAATTTGAACACGCAAGCGCTCCGAAATGGCTTCCGCTGAGCGATCCGGTGAGAGCTCGGCTTCGCGGGTCAAAACTTCGATTTCAACGATTTTTTCCAACAGGATCGCGGTCAGGCGCTCGCCTTCCGCATGGCGCGCACGACAGGTTTCTTCGAGGGCGGTTTCGAAGCTGTGCGCCAGGATTTTGGCTAGCGCGGAGGGAATATTTTCGCCGGAGGGCGTATCGGACAGCTCGATTACGCCTTTCATGGCCAGCAGCGCTTCGAGCGATACCGCTTCATTTCGTCCCGTCAACGCCCTTGCTCTTTCGGCGAGCCCAACGAGATGCATTAGAGTGGTTTCGTTCAGCCGGACATCGGACGACAAGGCAGGCCCCTTAACCGTCAGCACGATCGTGCAATTCCCCCGTTTGATCCGATTGGCCGCTATTTCCTTGATCTGCGCTTCCAGACTTTCGAAACCTTGCGGCATGCGCAGCCTCAAATCGAAGCCCCGGCTGTTGACCGTCCGGATCTCCCAGCTCCAGACCGTGCCGCCATCCTGGCCTGCGGCCCGCCCGAACCCCGTCATGCTTTTTACCGGCATAAAACCATTTCCCTTTCCAGAGCGGCGCATATGGAACAGATCAGCCGCCCCAGTGTCGTTTGTCTCGGTTTCCGTTCGCGGTAAAACTTATGTCCTGCGCCCAGTCAGGACATAGCTTCAAGACGTTTGTGACTTATCTGCGCTATTGAGTTATCAAATTCGATGACCGATCCAAAGATCAATCGTCTTTACGATTGGTTAAGCGCATCGAGCTGGGTGTTTTATGAGATCGGGGCACGTGGGGTGGCGTAGTACGGGCCTGGACGTGCACGCGGAACGGGAGAAGCGGAGTGGCCCATATCGAGAAAAATTTAGCCAAAGAGATCAAACAGTCGCGCCAAAGACAGGTTGGTCCGCTCGATATGATTTTCGTGCGCGATCTGACACTCTCCTGCTTCGTTGGAGCGTTTGAAGAGGAAAGAGTAAAAAAGCAGCGCGTCCGCTTTCATGTGGAAGTCTTTATTTACCCGTCGAGGAGGCGAGGCAATGATGATGTGAGTTCGGTCGTCAGCTATGACCTGATTGTAGATGCGATCCGATCCGTTACGGATAACGGCCATATCAA
>CAYVJO010000020.1:14962-15490 GCA_964451735.1 uncultured Hyphomicrobiaceae bacterium
CTTGCCGAACGGGTTGCGGCAAAATGCCTTTCTCATCGTCGCGCTGCGAAGGTGCGTATCCGGATCGAGAAGCTGGACCGGCTTGAGGGCGCAAGCCTGGGCGTTGAGGTCGAGCGGTGGAAATCCCCCGCCGGGTAAGCTATCGATCGCCCTCAGTCTTGCGGATATGGTTTCAATCCGCCGATCGCACGCTTATTTTAATGATTATATTGCAACATTGCATCCAGGGTTATCGGATATGACACAAACATCGAATGAGACAGTTTATTCGCTAGATGAAATCCATAGCCGGCTTGCGGATAAACTGACCGATTGGCGCTATCACGACGGCCACCTTCACCGTACCTATAAAACTGGCAAATGGCCGCTTACGATGATGCTGTTCGGGAAGCAAGAGAAGAATATGGCATAACTGAGCCAGAGAGAATCCCCAAAGTAATGAAAGCAAAAGCAGCGTTGGAAGCTTTAAAAAACTCAGCCAATGCTGAAGCAGATATATCTAGTGTTGGATGGATTCCATTAGCTACA
>CAYVJO010000021.1:0-2728 GCA_964451735.1 uncultured Hyphomicrobiaceae bacterium
CATATTTGATGCCTGCTGCGTCGAGGTTTAGACCGTCGAGATTCGGACGGCGCCCGACCGCAAGCAGAAGGTGAGACCCGTCGAGCGAATAGGATTGACTGTCCTTGGCGAACGTGACGCGCACTCCGCCAGCTAAGCTCTCGGCGCTTTCGAGCCGCGCCTTGTCGAGAATGCGGACACCTTCCTCCTCCAGCCGGCGCAAGACGACATTGCGGACTTCCTCATCGTCGCGCGCGAGAGGGGTCAGGGCCTCGATAACGGTCACCTGGCTTCCCAAGCGGTGATGGGCCTGTGCCATTTCAAGACCGATAGGGCCGCCGCCCACGATGATCAAATGCCTCAGAAATCCGGGTGCGTCGAAGATCGTTTCATTGGTGAAGAACGGCACGGTGTCGAGACCGGGAATTGGCGGCACGGCTGGCGACGACCCCGTCGCGATGACGAAGCGCCGCGCCCGTATTTCGTAGTCGCCCGCCATGACCGTCGAACGGTCCTTGAATTGTCCCTGGGCCAGGATGACTTTCACGCCGAGGCCGGTAAAGCGCTCCACCGAGTCGTTTGGAGCTATGGCGGCAATGACCTCGTGAACATGGGTCAGGACTGCGCGATGATCGATTTGTGGGTCCACCGGGGCGATGCCGAAAGGCGCCGATTTGCGCATGGCTTGAGCCCGCTTGCCGGCGGCAAGAAGCGCCTTCGATGGAACACAGCCGTAATTCAGGCAGTCGCCGCCCATCTTGTGGCGCTCAATAAGTACGACCTCGGCGCCGAGTTGCGCCGCGCCTGCCGCGACCGACAATCCGCCCGATCCGGCTCCGATGACGCAAATATCGGGTGTAAGCTGTTCTGCCATGGTATCCCCGTTCCAATTAATCGCCGCATTGCTCGCCGAAACGCGCGCCTTGACCAATTAACCATGGTCAGTTGGCGCGGCTCGATCCCGGCTTGCCTTTCCAAACTCTTTTAACGATTGCCGGGATCAACGCAACGACGCCGAGCGCCGCGAAAGCCGCCAGAAGCTCCGGCGTCAGAAGGCTGGCCGGTTCGAGCCCGAACGAACAGGCTCCTGGGGCGGGATTTTGCGCTATACAGGCCTGAAAGGCTTGCTGATGACTGGCGAGGACACTGTCGAGACCGGCGCCAGTGAGCGTGAAAGCGAAGGTGCCCGGAATAATGCCGATGAATGTCGCGATAACATAGTCGCGCAGTTTGACACCGAGCAATGCCGGCGCGAGATTGACGAGCCAGAAAGGAAATGCCGGGACCAGCCGCAAAAAGAGCAAGTAGCTGATGGCGTTATTCTGAAAGCCGGCGCGCAGCTTTTCGAGCCATGGTCCCGCGCGGCGGGAAAGCGGGCTGGCCAGAGCCGTTTTGGCAAGGAGAAAGATGACGACCGCGCCGAGTGTTGCCGCTACAACCGTCGCCAGACCGCCTGTAAGCCAGCCGAACAGGAAGCCGCCCGTCAGAGTCAAGGGCGCTGCCGCTGGCAGGGAAAGTGCCACAACAGCGGCATAAATGCTGATATAGGCTAGGATCGCGGCGAGAAAATTGTCCGACACCCAACCCCTCAGCGTTTCGCTATGTTCGGCAAGTTGTTGCAGGGAAACATATGTTAGCGCGCCGGACTGCCAGATGGCGACGGCGGTTCCCACGATGAGGGCGAGCGGCAGCACTCTAACGCCGAGTGATTTACGATCTGCCCTGGTGTCGCGGCTCGAAATGTCAGCCGGTTCGCGCATTGTGGACCCTTTCCTGCACGATTAATTATGTTACGATTGCGAGTGATAATAAGCATATTAGCCTGGCTCGGTTAGGGCCGATCAACCCAAAGTGAGGGTTTGTTAGGCGAAGTGAATGTGCGTTGACGTGACTGAAGGCGGTAATATCGCTGCGTGCTGCGGCGATCCGCGATGGAAAATCGGCGCTACGCATTTGACTTCTTCGCATCCACACACCTATATGCTCAGGAATTCAGCTCCAGAATTGACAGTGATGCTGCCGTGTTTTCAAAACCGGCAGCGGACAGCAAGCCGGGAAACGCGATGACGAAACGCACCTACCGCCCCAGCGCCTTGAAGCGCAAGCGCCGGCACGGATTTCGCGTGCGCATGTCGACCAAACAAGGACAGAAAGTTCTCGCACGCCGCAGGGCCAAGGGTCGAAAAAGGCTGACAGCCTGAAGAGCGGTGCGAAAGGAGCGTCTCGGGCCATGGAAACGCTCAAGCGGCGCGCCGAGTTCGATCGTGTGCGTGACGGCCACAAATGGGTGGCGAAAGGGTTTATTTTGCAAGGCAAGCCACGAAATGACGATGGAGCGGATAGCCAACCGCGTTTCGGCTTCGCGGTCGGGGGAAAGGCGCTCGCGGAACTTGTGCCAGGCAAGCCCGTCAAAAAAGCGGGGGCTGTGCTTCGTAACCGAGCCAGACGCCGTCTGAAAGAGGCGGTCCGACTGACTGCGCCGCAACAAGCACAGCCAAATTTCGACTATGTGGTCATAGGACGACGGGAAGCGCTTAACCAAAGGTTTGCCGATCTGCTAGAAGACTTTCAATTCGCATTCGGCAAAGTCAATCGTCCGCAGCGCGCAGCGAATGACTGTATCTCCGGAAAACGGCCAAAAGCAAGTGGCGAACGCGCCCAGCGCCAAGTGGAACACTCAAAGCGGAGCGCTCTCCCGTCTCCTGCTCAAGGCGATCTCGAATGATGGACGAAAACAACCGCAATTTTA
>CAYVJO010000021.1:2738-7329 GCA_964451735.1 uncultured Hyphomicrobiaceae bacterium
TCTTGTCATCTTTACATGGCAAGCCTTGTTCATACCGCCTGAGCAAGAACGTGTCGCCCAGCAGCAGGCCGTCGGTCAAAGCCAACAGCCCCAAGCGCCATCCGCTCAGCCAGGCGGAGCGCCTCAGCCAAGCGCCGCGGCCCCATCCGCGCCGGGCTCTGTCGCTCCTTCGGCTCCCACGGGCGCTCCCGCTGTCAAAACCAGGGACGCCATTTTGAGAGACGCCCCGCGTGTCCCTATCGATACGCCCAGCCTTGAAGGCTCGATCGCGCTCAAGGGCGCACGGATTGACGATCTCACGCTTCGCCAATTCCGCGAAACGGTCAAGCCGAACAGCGAAAAAGTAACGCTTCTATCACCATCTGGTAGTGCGAAGCCCTATTACGCCGAATATGGATGGACGGTTACGCCCGATTCCGGCGTAAAGGTCCCGAACGCGGAAACCATCTGGACAGCGGAGACGGCTGGTCCCCTCACGCCGAACAGTTCCGTTACACTTGCCTATGACAATGGCGAAGGTCTGATCTTCCGGCGCAGCATCGCTATCGATGCGGACTATATGTTCACCGTTACCCAGGAGGTTGAGAACAAAACCAGCAGTGCGGTAACGCTTTACCCCTATGCGCTGATTGCGCGGCACGGACAGCCGGCAACGGCAGGTTTTTTCATCCTCCACGAAGGCTTGATTGGTTATCTGGGCGAGGAAGGTCTGAAGGAGATCGGCTATGGCGATGCGCTGGAAGCAGGGGCGACCGGCTACAAGGCGACATCCGGCTGGATCGGCTTTACAGATAAATACTGGGCAACCGCTCTGATCCCTAACCAGGCCGCGCCTTATGAAGCGCATTTTCGAGCCTGGAGCGCCAATAACCGGAACGATTTTCAAACCGATATACTTCTCAATCCGGTAACAGCCGCCCCTGGAGAGAAACAGTCCGTATCCTCGAAACTGTTTGCTGGTGCAAAACAAACGCAGCTTCTCGACAATTACGAAGAGCAGCTTGGTATCAACAAGTTCGAACTCATGATCGACTGGGGCTGGTTTCACTTCATTACCAAGCCTCTCTTTTATGCCCTCGATTTCTTTTACCGTTATGTCGGGAATTTTGGCCTGGCAATTCTGATCGTTACCGTGCTCATCAAGCTGGCATTCTTTCCGCTGGCGAACAAATCCTATGAGTCGATGAGTAAGATGAAAAAGCTTCAGCCGGAAATGCTTCGGTTGCGCGAACGCTTCAAAGACGACCGGGTGCGCCAGCAACAGGCGATGATGGAGCTTTACAAGAAAGAGAAGGTCAACCCGATGTCGGGCTGTCTTCCCATTCTCATTCAGATCCCGGTTTTTTTCGCCCTTTACAAGGTACTCTACATCACGCTGGAGGCTAGACACGCGCCATTCTTCGGCTGGATTCAGGACCTATCCGCGCCAGATCCTACGAGCATCTTCAATTTGTTCGGCCTGTTTCCCTGGTCTCTTCCTGATTTCCTCATGCTCGGTATTTGGCCGATCCTGATGGGCGTCAGCATGTTCGTGCAGATGAAGTTGAACCCTGCCCCTACCGATCCCATCCAGCAGAAAATATTCACCTGGATGCCGCTCTTGTTTACATTCATGCTGGCCTCATTCCCGGCGGGACTTGTGATATACTGGACATGGAACAATACGCTTTCGATCCTGCAACAATGGTACATCATGAAGCGGCAAGGCGTCGAAGTGAACCTGCTTGAAAATCTTGGTTTTAGCCGTAAAAGCGCTGGCAGTACGCGAAAAGGCTGACCTTTCTCCCAACACGCAGGACAAGAACACGGCTGGGAGAGTATGAGCATATCTGAACAAGAGGCAGCCCAGCTGGCGCGCGCAGCCGAGCAGCTCTTTCGTCTGCCTTGCGTGTTCATAAAGGGTGTCGTGGATGTCGCCGGGTTGCCGGATGAATCGCTCACCGAGGTCGCATTCGCGGGTCGCTCCAATGTTGGAAAATCGAGCCTTCTGAACGCGATGATCGCACAAGGCCAGCTTGCCCGCACGTCGAATACGCCTGGCCGCACGCGCGAACTGAATTACTTTCGGCTCGGCGATGCGCTCCATATCGTGGACATGCCCGGCTATGGCTACGCCCGAGCGCCGAAAGCCATGGTCGCCGGCTGGCAACGCCTCGTCTACGATTATCTGCGTGGCCGCCTTCAGCTCAAACGCGTCTTCCTGCTCATTGACAGTCGCCACGGCGTCAAGCCGAACGATATAAACGCCATGAAACTCATGGATAAATCCGCTGCATCCTATCAGCTCGTGCTGACCAAGTCGGACAAGCTGAAAGCAAGTGAACTCGACAAGGTTGCAGCTGAAACGCTCGATCGAATTGCCTCGCATCCAGCCGCCTATCCCGAGCTGATCGTGACCTCGGCTGAGAAGAAGACCGGAATGGATGAGTTGCGTCAGGCCGTGGCACGGGCGATATCGTAGATGCCGCTCAATGAAATCAAAATCGCTGCTCGGGCTCTAGGTTTTTGTGAAACTGCCCCTACAAATCGCAAAATGTGTACCGGCTTTTTCTGACAGTGCTTCTTACTTCCCATGAGCAGCACTTGTCAAAATCAGGCGAGGCAGGCAAAAGCATCGCGATATACCGAACATCCGAAAACTCACGCAAGCATCAAAATACGGGTCCCAATGCGATTTACCGCCGTATACCGCATCCGCTGCAAAAGCGAGGATATCGCGCGCAAAGCTGAGGCGCTATCCATCGAGCAAAGTGTCGAAATGCCCATCGATGCGATCGACGACCGTTTCGTGCTCGACGAAATCGTAGGCCGCGTCGACGGGATAGAGGACGCTGGCGACGGCTCCTTTCTGGTCCGTATCGGCCTTGCATCCGCGACGGCCGGAGGCGAGCCCGGCCAATTGCTAAATATGGCTTTCGGAAACAGCTCTCTGCATGACGATGTGACTCTTGAGGATTTGGAGCTGCCTGACGATATACTATCGGCGTTCGGTGGGCCCGGCGGCGGTCTTGAGGGCCTGCGGGATCGCAGTTCGGCCCATGGCAGGCCGCTGACGTGCTCCGCGATCAAGCCACAAGGTCTCCAGCCTCCCGCGCTCGCGGATCTGGTGTATCGGTTCGCGCTTGGAAGCATCGACTTCGTCAAGGACGATCATGGCATTGCGGACCAATCCTACAGCCGGTTTGCGGACCGCGTAGCGGCTTGCGCTGAGGCAGCGCGAAAAGCGTCTGCGCTTACGGGGAAAGCCACTGGCTATGTTCCCAACCTGTCGGGCCATCTCGGCGTGCTTCGGGAACAGATCGAGATTGCGCGCGGCGAAGGCGTGAATACGGTTCTCATCGCGCCGATGATCGTCGGGCTCCCAGCTTTTCATGCGCTAGTGCAAGAAAACCGCGATATGGCGTTTCTCGCACATCCTGCGATGGCAGGGGCTGCACGGATCGCTCCGACCTTGCTGCTAGGCAAACTCTTCCGGCTGTTCGGGGCCGACGCAGTGATCTATCCGCATCATGGCGGGCGTTTCGGCTATTCCGCTGCTGTATGCCATGGCATCGCGCGGCAGGCGCGCGCCTCTTGGGGAAGCCTGCCGCCGTCCATGCCCGTGCCGGCGGGCGGCATGACGCTTGACCGGCTCGGCGAAATTCTGGATTTTTACGGTCCGGATGTCATGATCCTGATCGGCGGAGGACTTTTGAGTGCGCGCGAGCGCTTAACGCAGGAAAGTGCGCGCTTCGTGCGCCGTGTAGCAAGTCTGGAAGGGCAAAGAAAGTCATGAACGGGACGGATCGCTTCCGCAACTATCGCGGCGGATTGAGATGGGATGGAGTAGCGGTGCACGCCTATAAGGAAGAGGACAGCGCGCCCTTCAAGGATATCACCCGGCAAACGCTATTCAAGGATGATAGCCTTGCGGGTGAGTTGCGGTATTTCGAAATCGCTCCCGGTGGACATTCGACGCTAGAACGTCACGCGCATATCCATGCCGTCATGATCCTGACGGGGACGGGCCACTGTCTTGTCGGCTCAGAGGTCAGACCCGTTACCGCCTTCGACCTCGTCCACATTCCACCCATGACCTGGCATCAATTCCGCGCAGGTTCCGGAGAGACGATGGGATTTTTATGTATGGTTGACCGGGAGCGGGACAAACCCCAGCTCCCGAGCGCAGACGATCTCGCCGCGATGAAAATCAATCCGGTCGTCGCAGCCTTCCTGAAATGAGCCTTCTCTCGCCGCATTGTAAAGGTAGACACTGGACGTCTTACGATCGCCAGCGATTTTCGATTGTCCGCCGTTCCTCCGGCAACGCCATCGGCGCGCTCTCCATGACCTCATGAATGTAACCATCGACGATCTGCCGCGCTCCTGCGCTTGCCGGTGCGTATCCCGCCGCCCCATCCACGCCGCCGTGATCCCGAACATGCAAGCCTATCCTCCAGACACCGTCGTCTTCCCGGCAAGCAACGCCATGTCCGCCATGAATACCTCGCCCGCCCGTGACATATTCACGGCAGAAGGCTCCTTGGACAGTCCGAAAGCTTTGCAGAATTGCAACTGGATACTCTGGCGCGACGTCGCGATCCAATCGGCT
>CAYVJO010000021.1:7339-8153 GCA_964451735.1 uncultured Hyphomicrobiaceae bacterium
TTTCCAGTGCGCTGGCCAGCGCACCAGAGGCAACGACCGTACCGTTCCGGGAAGCAATCAGGGAAGCCCCTGAGCCGTCTTCAAAATTCATCTGCCAAAGGGCTCCCGCGGCGAATGCCGAGAGCATCAGAGCCGCGGCGATTGCTAGACCCGGTATAGGGCGAAACAGCCAATTCCAGGTCAAGCTGGCAATAGTATTACCCGCCTCGCTCGCCCGCTGGCCTTTGAATGAGCCGCCAAGAAGCGCTGCGGGGATCGGCCGGTCTGCCGCCTCGAAGGCTTGGCTGAGCACGCGCCCGGTCGACTGAAAGAGTTGGAAACGGCACCGCGCGTCCGGATCGGAGGCGAGGAGGCGGTCTATCCGGTTTCTCTCGGCGTCATCGAATTCGCCGTCGGCATAGGCCATCAGGATTTCATCGCTCAGTCTTTCCATCATCTCATCGACCTTTCAGGCTCGTTTTCGACTCCATAAAGAGCGGCATGAAGCGTACGTCTGGCCCGCGCAAGCCGGCTCATCACCGTACCGATCGGTATTCCGAGAATTTCGGAAGCCTCGCGGTAGCCATAACCACTGATGCATATGAGCGCGATCAAAACGCGTTGATCGGAGGGCAGTTCGGAAACAGCGCGTCTAACTGCGTAATGCTCGTGACGGTCTGCCGCGGACATCGATTGAGAGCCGTTATCCGGTATATTTTCCTCGTCCGGAGGCGTACCGGCGAATTTCGCGCCAGCTCTCATCGTGTCGATCCAGTGATTTTGCGCAATCCGGAACAGCCAGTACGAAAAGCGGTTGGCCTCCTGCAGGCTTCCC
>CAYVJO010000021.1:8163-14606 GCA_964451735.1 uncultured Hyphomicrobiaceae bacterium
GCTATCGAGCCGCGTTCCAGGCTGCCATTGATGCGCGCGGTCGAGCGCCCTCAGGCACGTCTCCTGTACGAGATCCTCGCCGCGATCCGGACAGCCGGTCAGAGCGAGCGCGAATTTACGCAATCGCGGCAGCATATCGATGATCATGTCCCGAATGTCGCTGGTCACCAGGGTCTCCAATGGCTTGCTGAGACAACGACGCGCCGAAGCGTTTTATTCTCGATCGGCGTTTTACGCGGGCCGAGAATAATCAGCCCCGCGGCGCCGTTGTTGAAGGGTAAGGCGGATTGACGCCGCCTAAACGACAGTCAGGAGATAAAATGCTTAACAGCTTGCAGAAAATGGCCGTGCTGGCTCTCGTCGCCTTCGGTTTCGTGTTTGTAGCACCGCTCGCGTCCCTTTCACCTGCGCCAAGCGCCGGACTATTTGTCGCGTCAGCACTCGCGGACGACGACGATGATGACGATGACGGACGCAAGCGGCCCATCATTCGTGGATACAAGGCCGAGAAAGATCGCTATTATGGCGAGAGACGAAAAGAGTCATCCGACGATGACAATCGCTACCGTAGTTATAAATTGAATCGCAAGAAGAAAAAGGATGACGACGACGACGATTGAGTCTTGACCATGATAATGGCGGCGGGCGCTTTCGGGAGCTGCGCCGCCAACTCTGCGGATGCGCCATCCAGTGCTCTTCCATCGATCATGCATCGTTTTGCATTTCGTTTACCTCCTTTAAGATGACGCCCATGATAATCCTGAAAAGTCTTGCAGTATGGCTCGCTTTCCTCGCCATGCTTCTTGGCGCATCACCAGACTTGGGTCACGAGCGGCTCAGCGTCTTCAACGCACTCGCTGACGACGACGATGATGATGACGACGACGACGACGATGGTAGGGCGCGCCGTCCCGTCCGCCGTGTCCAGCTTCCGCAATTTGTACCGGACGAGGTGGTCCTGCTCAATGCAAGCGAGGCCAGTTTGGCGCGCAGCCGCACACTAGGATTTACGCCTTACTCAACCGAGATTGTTGCCGAGTTGGGATTGACCATAACACGCTTGCGACCGCCGCCTGATCTCGACGCGCCGTCCGGTCTTGCCCTTTTGCAGCGCGAACTTCCGACAGACATATCCGATCTCAATCATCTTTATCGCCCGCAATTCTGCGCCGCCCACGCTTGCAGGCTCGCTCCTGCCACGCCACCTATACCCGCGATCATACCCGTGAGCGGCTATTCCTGCGAAAGCTCGCGGTGTTATGGACAAAAGCTTATCGGCTGGTCTGATGTGCTTGCTGCTTGCAGCGCCGGTTTGAAAATAGGCGTCATTGATACGGGCGCTGATCTCAAGCATCCCGCTTTTACCGGCCAATCCATAGACACGGCGGTGTTTTCACCCGCAACGCTTCCGCGCGCTCCGGTCCAGCACGGCACTGGCGTTCTCGCCCTGCTGGCAGGCGCACAAAACAGTGCGACGCCGGGACTTCTCCCACAGGCCGATTTTTTCCTTGCGGATGTGTTTCATTCCGCCAGCGGTAATCGCGTCGAGGCGGACGCCGTCAGCCTCGCCAGGGGGCTTGCCTGGCTGAAGCGTCAGAATGTTTCGGTCATCAATATCAGCCTTACAGGTCCTGCAAGCCGTATTACCGAAGCAGCGATCCGCGCCTTGCTATTGAACAGCGTGGGGATCGTTGCCGCCGTGGGGAATGATGGACCACGTGCGGAGCCGCGATTTCCCGCAGCGATTCCCGGTGTGATCGGCGTAACCGGTGTGGATGCCCGCTTGCGTGCCTATCGATCCGCTGGGCAAGGGGCGCATGTCGATTACGCCGCCCCGTCCGTGCGTATTTGGACAGCGGGTCGGCGCGGGCGAGGCGCTTTTGCAACCGGAACATCGTTTGCTGCGCCATTCGTCACCGCCGTGATCGCGATTTCCGGCGATCCCGCGAGCCAGCCTGCCTCGGTGAAAGATCTTGGCGCGCCAGGCCCCGGTCTTCGGCGAGGGACTAATCCTGGCGCCATCCGGTTGTGGCACGGCCGCGAGACCGTCAGGGCAGGGCAGTGGCTGAGATAATTGCGCTAATTATGCGTTTCATCCCCCGGCTCAGAACTTATTCCTTGCAAGACGCCTTTTTTGACGAATTTATCCTGCAAGTAGGCTGCCATGGATAGGCGGACTCAAGGGGGAGCGAGTAGCATGGCAGCGCTTTACATAGTCAGCGTTTATGTGGGTGTAGGAGCCATGATCGCCCTTGCCTTCGCATTGTATGGGCCTGGCCGCGCCTTGAGTGAACCGAGAGAAGCGACCCTGGGCGCGCGCATACTGCTCATACCGGGCGCAATCCTGCTCTGGCCTTATATCGCATATCGTCTCATTCGTCCGCGAGCCGCGATATGACGCGCAGTCAGCGGCGGGTGCACCGCGCGCTATGGCTGCTTCTCGTCCCTGCTCTCGTTATCGCGCTGGTCATGGCGATTGCGCTGAGGCCGCCTGAAAAACCGGCCCCAGACCACTCCGCGCAGGAGGCGACCCGATGAGCGCCGGCTTAAAAGCGGTCCAATGGAACAAAACCAAGATCATCTATGACGCAGTCTTAGCCGTCTTCGTATCGGCCTATATCGCGGTCTTCGCGCTTGTCAGCTTCCATCTCTATCCGAACCAGTCCTATCTTGACACCGTGGACACCTATATTCGCGCCTTCGGTACCTGCGCGTTTCTGATGCTGAGCGTGATACTGGCGACCGGCCCGTTGGTCAGGCTCTTCCCGCGGCTAAAGCCTCTCCTCTACAACCGCCGCCATTTCGGGGTGCTGACATTCTTGATCGCGCTGATTCATGCCGGCCTGATGATCGAGTGGTTTATGGCGCAGAATGCGCTTCCGAGCCTTCTGAACGAGCTCTCCAAAACGGAGGATTATTTTAAGTTCATCGGCTTTCCGTTCAAGGCGCTAGGGGCATGCGCGCTCGTGATCATGTTCGTCATGGCTGCAACAAGCCATGATTTCTGGCTGGAATATCTCGGACCGCGCGCATGGAAGGCGATTCACATGGCGGTCTATGCTGCTTATGCGCTCGTGATCATGCATGTCGCGCTCGGCATCATGCAATATGACCGTAACCCACTCATTCCGCTCATGCTGATCGCCAGCGCCGCTATCGTGGGCGCGCTCCATCTCGCCGCAGGCTGGGCGGAACACGATGGCGACCGGGGAACCGCCGCATCCGGCGATGGCTGGATCACGGTCGGCTTGCCCGAGCTGATCCCCGACAAGCGCGCCCGCATCGTCGCAGCGCCCAGCGGCGAACGGATCGCGATTTTCCGCAGCGGCAACCTGGTCAGTGCCGTCACCAATCTGTGTGCGCATCAAAACGGCCCCCTTGGGGAGGGGCGCATCGTCAATGGCTGCATCGTCTGCCCGTGGCACGGATACGAATACCGGGTTGAAGACGGATGCGCGCCGCCGCCCTTCACCGAAAAGTTGGTTACCTATCGGCTGCGTTTGCGTGATGGTATTCTGGAAGTGAATACGCAGCCGCAGCCGCCCGGAACATCGGTTGCGATCGCTGTCGGCCCAGTTTACTAAGCCTGTAGCCATCAAGGAGCCTTTTCTATGACGCCGACCTCTGTCGCCATTTGGGACCAGCTTGGAGACCGCAAACCCGCTTATGCGCTCGTCGGCGGCGTGGATCTGGTCGTTATCCGGTACGGCGGCAAGGTGTCCGTGCTGTATGGACGTTGTCTGCATCGCGGCGCGCTTTTGTCCGATGGTTTTGTTGATGACAAGGACAATCTTATCTGCGGCGTCCATTACTGGGACTACCGGATCGACAGTGGCGTCAGCGAGTACAATAACGAAGAGGCTCTCGAGACATTTCGCGCCTGGGTCGAAAATGGCGTGGTCTACGTGGATGCCGACGAGATCGGCGCATGGGAGGCGAAACATCCCCAGCCCTACGATCGGGGCAGCTATCTCGGGCTTTACGCCGACACTCATGGCGACCCTGTCGAGCCTTTCGTCAAGCGCATCCAGACCTATGCCAAGGACGGCCTGACCAAGATGGGTCATCATGGCATTATCGAGGCCATGGGTGTCCCGCGCGCCGAACTGCCTTCGTGGGATGATATCCAGTTCGTGGTTGGCCAGCTCCACAAGATGCCCTTGCTGGACGACGAACCGGTCGGCACGGAAGTGATCGTTGGACCAAACGCGCAAAAGCCGCTGCGGCTAGAAATCCCTCTACTGGTATCAGACATGAGCTTCGGCGCGCTCTCGGAGCCAGCGAAGATCGCACTGGCCAAAGGCGCGGAAATGGCGGGCACAGGTATCTGCTCCGGCGAAGGCGGTATGCTGACGGACGAGCAGGAGGCGAATTCACGTTATTTCTATCAGCTTGCTTCCGCCCGTTTCGGTTTTAGCTGGGATAAGCTCGACAAGGTTCAGGCGTTTCATTTCAAGGGCGGACAGGGCGCCAAGACCGGCACGGGCGGACATCTTCCGGGTGAGAAGGTCAAGGGGAAGATCGCTGAGGTCCGCGGACTGAAGGAAGGTGAGCCGGCAATCTCGCCGTCGCGCTTTCCAGACTGGACGGAGATTTCCCAGATCCGGGATTTCGCCAACGAGGCGCGCTCTCGAACGGGTGGTGTCCCGATTGGTTATAAGCTATCAGCGCAACATATCGAGAAGGATATCGACGCCGCCCTCGAAGTCGGCGTGGACTATATCATCCTAGACGGACGGGGCGGTGGAACGGGGGCCGCTCCGATCATTTTCCGCGACAACATTTCCGTGCCGACTATTCCTGCGCTTGCCCGCGCCCGGCGGCACCTCGATACAAACGGACGCCCCGATGTCACACTCATCATTACTGGCGGCTTGCGGACCCCAGCCGATTTCGCCAAGGCGCTGGCGCTCGGGGCTGACGCCGTGGCGGTATCGAATGCGGCTATCCAGGCCATCGGCTGCCTGGGAATGCGCGCCTGCCATACGAATAACTGCCCTGTGGGCATCGCGACGCAGAAACCGCATCTTGTCGCTCGCCAGATCGTGGATCAATCGGCAGAACGGCTGGCGAATTTCTTCAATGCTGCTACCGAGCTGATGCAGATCCTGGCGCGGGCTTGCGGACATAGGCACCTCAATGCGTTCTCGCCGGGCGATTTGGTAACCTGGAAAGAGGATATGGCGCGTTTGTCCGGTATTTCTTATGGAGGCGTGGGCTTGCGCGTTTAACTCGGCATCATCTGTCATGTAAGTGGGCTGGTCCAGCCTTGCCGGTCAGGACCCGTTTTCTCTCACCCTTACGATCTAAAAGCCGCGCAGCACATTTCCAAGCCAAAGCACGATATAAGCAACGATCGCCACCCAAAACATGCTAATCGGAACATAGTTCGATACTATGCTCACAAACTGGCCGATGATCGAAAGCACGGCAAGTAGCGTCGAAATGAGAAGAGTCAATTTGGTGGGCGGAGTAAGACGCATATAATATTCCCCGTTTTTTTCCTGCGTGCCTGCCTTCGATGTGAAAAATCGGGCCGAGGCAGACACGATAACCGCTATGTTGCGGCCATAATTGGATTGGATCATAGCGTTTGCAAGTGCAACAGAAAAGGATAAGAATCTTGAGGTTTCTCAGGAAGTTTCTTCTGGCGATCTTCGCTGTGGCGGCGATTTTTGCCGCTTCGGGCTTTTTGCTGCCTGCGCAGGTTCAGGTTGAGAGATCTGCTGTGATACAAGCCGAGCCCGCCGCGATCTTCCCCTATCTCAATGATCACCGCCGCTTCAACGAATGGTCGCCCTGGGTTCCTCGCGACCCGAACGCCAAATATGAGTTTTCGGGACCCGAGCAAGGTGTGGGCGCGAAAATGAGCTGGCGCAGCGACAACGAGCAGGTCGGATCCGGTGCTTCGGAGATTGTCGAAAGCGTGCCGAACGAAAGGGTCGTAACCGCTGTGGACTTCGGTGAAATGGGCAAGGCGACCGCCAGTTTCCGCCTTCATCCGGAAAATACCGGAACGAAAGTGACATGGTCGCTCGCAACGCCGGCGACCGACAATCCCATCGAACGCTGGTTCGGGCTGTTGCTGGACCGCTTGATCGGCGCGGATTACGAGGAGGGGCTTGCCCGGCTTAAATTAAAGGTCGAGGGAGGCGCGCCGGGAGGAAACTCCGCTCCAGCCGCAGGTTAATTCGCATGCGCCCGGGCGTCATTGTCGCTTTCGATCCACCATGTGTCGATCTGAAAGCCATAAAGCGGAGTTGTTTCCGGATGGCCTAGCCGCTTCGAATACGCCACCCATTGCCTTGGCAAATGAAACAGAGGCACGACATATGCGCCGCTGATGAGCACCCGGTCGAGCGCGCGGACGGCCAAGACAAACTCTTCACGCGACGTGGCGGACAGCATCTTGGCTATCATCGCGTCGGCAGCGGGGCTTTTGA
>CAYVJO010000022.1:0-10455 GCA_964451735.1 uncultured Hyphomicrobiaceae bacterium
ATGATCGCGGCCCATAAGGTGCTGGCGGCCTATGCCTGCCTTGTGCCGCGGCTCGTATCCGGCCGCTTCGATCCGCACGAACGCCTCGCCGTGTGGCCATCGACGGGGAATTACTGCCGTGGGGGCGTGGCGATCTCGCGGATCCTGGGGGCCCGCGGGATCGCCGTCCTGCCCGAAGGCATGAGCCGGGAACGTTTCGACTGGCTCTCGAAATGGGTCTCCAACCCCGCCGACATCGTCAGGACGCCGGGAACGGAGAGCAACGTAAAGGAAATCTATGACGCTTGCGACGCAATGGCACGAGATCCGGCCAATGAGATCGTCAATCAATTCAGCGAATTTGGAAACTATCTCGGCCATTTCGCCTGTACAGGGCCGGCCCTTCAGGCGATCTTCGAGAGTATGGGACCGAAATACGGGCCGTCATTGCGCCCTTTCGCCTTCGTCGCCGCGAGCGGTTCCTCCGGCACACTTGCTGCGGGCGATTACCTCAAGGAAGCGCTCTCGGCAAGGATCGCCGCGGTAGAGCCTGCAGAATGTGCGACGCTGCTCCATAACGCTTTTGGAGACCATAACATACAAGGCATCGGCGATAAGCACGTTCCGCTGATACACAATGTCAAGAACACCGATTATGTGATCGCTGTAAGCGATCGGGCTACTGACGGGCTGAACGCGGTTTTCAACACATCCGGTGGCAAGACTTATCTAACAGGCCGCCGCAACCTTCCGGAGGATTTAGTCTCCTGTTTAAAATATTTCGGCTTCTCCGGGATCTGTAATATTCTTGCTGCTATCAAGCTGGCCAAATATCAGGGTCTCGGCGAAAAAGACGTCATCCTTACAGTCGCCACGGATGGAGCGGAGTTGTATGAGAGCGAATTGCAAAGCTATCTAGCTACTCATTACAGCCAAGGTCTGAGCGATGCGGATGCAGCCGAACTCATGGCTCGTCACCTCGACTCCGTTGGTCCTGACCATTTTCTTGAGACGAGCGAACAGGACCGGGATCGTATATTCAATCTCGGCTACTACACCTGGGTCGAACAACGCGGCGTTTCGATCGGCGATTTCGAAAAGCGCCGCCATCAGAGTTTCTGGCGGGGCCTGCGCGACTTGATCCCGCTTTGGGATGAAATGATCGAGAGTGTCAACGCAGATGCCGGCGTAAGCGCCGAATGAAAAAGGAGCCCTGATGGCGTCGCAAAGCGAAGTTCTACCAAAGCCCTATCTGGACTTGCGCGAGGACACGCAAAGGCGGGATCGAAGCCTTCGGGAAAAGGTCATGTCGCTTGAAGAGGCCGCCACGCTGGTCAATTCTGGCGAGCATGTCGCGCTTGGCGGGTGCACCATGTCGCGCACTCCAATGGCCATGCTCTGGGCTTTAATACGGGCTGGCCGGCGGGATCTTACCATCTCGCGAAGCATCGTCTCCAGCGAAGGCGATCTGCTCTATGCGTCTGGCGCATCCTCCCACATCATCACGAGCTGGTTCAGCCAGGGTATCGTGTGGGGCGTCTCGAAGGTCATGCGCCATTATACGGAAAGCGCCGCCGCTCGTTTCACCGAATGGAGCCATATGGGCTTGGGGCTGCGCTACAGGGCGGGTGCCATGGGCATTCCGTTCATGCCCTCGCGCTCGATGATCGGTTCGCAGGTCGCGGCCCGCCTCGGCGATCGCGTGCGGGAAACGCAATGCCCGTTCACGGGCGAACGGTTGTTGCTGGTTCCCGCTCTCAATCCCGATGTGGCGCTCATTCATGTTCAGCGGGCCGATCCTTATGGCAATGCGCAAATTGATGGCCTCCAATTCATGGATATGGATATCGCCATGGCGGCCAAGCGCGTCATTCTCACGACCGAGCGCATCATTTCGAATGAGCAGATCCGCCGTATGCCGGACCGTACGCTCATTCCGTTCTTTACGGTCGATGCGGTCGTGGAGGTTCCATTCGGCTGCGCGCCTCATGAGTGTTATGGCCTTTATGAACCGTTCTTTGCTCACATGGACGCTTACACGCGCCAGGTGAACGGCGATCCCGTTGATGGGATGCAAAGCTATCTCAATGACTATGTCCGCGAACCTGAGAGCTGGACCGCCTATCTGTCGAAACTCGGCCTTGGTGACATGCTTGACGCAGCCCGGCGGGGACGGAGCATTACGCATGACTGAACGGTCGAATTACAGCGCGTCCGAATTGCTCGCCGTCAGCAGCGCCAGGCTTCTGAAAGACGGACAGATTGTCTTTGCCGGCGTCGGCATTCCGCTTCTGGCCGCGACCTTGGCTCAGCGTCTACACGCGCCGGGCTTGACGATCCTGTTCGAGGGCGGGGTCGTCGGGCCGTTCATCGTGCCAGGCGAGTTGCCACCCTCGACCAATGAGCAACGCTGTACCCGGCGCGCCAATATGGTGATGCCGATCACCAACGTGCTGCTGCTGCTCCAGCGGGGCTATGTTGATGTCGGGTTCATGGGAGGCGCGCAGATCGACCGGCACGGAAATCTGAACAGCTCCTTTATCGGAGACCCCGACCATCCGAAGACGCGTCTGCCGGGCTCGGGCGGCGGAAACGACATTTCCAGCCTGACGCAGATGATCGTAGTGATGAAGCACGAGAAGCGCCGATTTGTCGAGAAGGTTGACTACGTCACAAGCCCCGGCTTTCTAAGCGGCGGCGCGAGCCGTACCGAGGCGGGGCTGATCGCCGGCGGAATGTACCGCGTTGTAACCGACCTTGCCATTCTCGGCTTCGATCCGGACAGCCGGGACATGATCGTGATCGCGCTTCATCCGGGCGTTGAGATGTCGCAAGTTCAGGAGAATACGGGCTTCGAGCTGACCGCGAGTTCCAGCGTCATGCGGACGGAGCCGCCCCGTCTCGACGAGTTGAAGGTTTTGCGCGAACTGGACCCTGACCGTCTCTACACGGCTTGAATTCGAATAAAAGGATAACCCTCATGGCCAAGACCGTATTTGGAGTCGCGATGCGTAACTTCACGCGCTACCCGGAAATGCCCGACGCGCGCGGACTGATCGACTATGGCGTACGAATGGAGGAACTCGGCTATGAGTCGATCTGGGCCTGGGACCATATCCTGCTCGGCGTCGAGCCCCCTTTTCCTTTGCATGAGGCGCTGACCATCCTGACCGCAGTCGCCGCACGCACCACCAGGATCAAGCTTGGGACGGGGGTTCTCGTCATGCCAATGCGCAATCCAGTCATTCTCGCCAAGGAGATTGCAACGCTCGATCACATCTCCGATGGCCGGGTGATCCTCGGAACGGCGGTCGGCTGGTACAAAAGGGAATTCGAGTCGCTCGGCGCGGACTTTCACAGCCGCGGCAAGATCATGGAGCAGAGCCTGGAGATCATAAACCGTCTTTGGACGGAGGACCGCGTCGATGGCGAATACCCGCCCTATAATCTGCGCGGTGCCGTGATGCTGCCCAAGCCTGTGCAAAAGCCGCGCCCGCCCATACTGATAGGTGGTTACGTCGACGTCGTTCTCAAACGTGCCGCCACCAAGGGCGACGGCTGGATCACCTATTATTATACGGCGGAGAGCTTTGCCCGCACGTGGGAAAAAATCCGGGGCTTTGCGGAAGAGGCCGGGCGCGATCCGGACGAGTTGATCTCCACCAATCAGCTTCCGATCTATGTCGGCCCGCGCGAGAAGGTGGAATCGCCCATGCGCGAATGGCTGCAAAACGAATGGGACTATGCCTCATGGTCGGAGTCAACCATGGAAAGCGCGATCATCGGTACGGTCGAAGAGTGTGTCGAACAGCTTCAGGCTCATGTCGCGACCGGCATAAACCGGATCATCTTCGTTCCTTATCGCTACGAGGCCGAGCAGGTCGAGCTTGTCGCGAAGGAGATCATTCCGCGGCTGTCGTAATGGCGCGCAGGTGCTGGGCGAGGGGCGCGGAATCTGATAGCGGCTTATAAAGCGTCGTGCGCTGACATGGCGTCCTCCCGGCGTCGCGGATAAGGGCGATCATCGCATCACGGGAGAACTCTTGGCCGTAGGACGCACCTGCCGCCCGTGTGATGGACTCGTTCATGAGAACGCCGCCCAGATCGTTGGAGCCCGCGTCAAGGCAAGCAGCAGCGCCCTGCGGTCCCATCTTCACCCAAGAGGTCTGGATATTTCCGATCAACGGGTGCAGCGCGATCCGCGCGACTGCGTGCATCACCACTGCCTCGCGGAATGTCGGACCGCGCCGCGCCGCGCCTTTCAAATAGATGGGTGCTTCCTGCGCCACGAAGGGCAGGGGAACGAACTCCGTGAAGCCACCGGTTTCTGCCTGAAGCGCGCGGATGCGCATCAAATGGCGCGCCCAGTGATGGGGCTTATCGATATGCCCAAACATGATGGTCGCGGTGGACGGGATATCGAGCCGATGGGCAGCGCGCATCACCTCCAGCCATTGCTCTGTCGCTATTTTGTCGGGACACAGAATGGCGCGCACCTCGTCGTCGAGAATCTCCGCCGCCGTGCCGGGCAGGCTGCCGAGCCCCTCGGCCTTGAGCATGCCCAGATAATCTGACAAGGACATGTCGAGCGTGTGTGCTCCATTCCAGATTTCGAGAGGTGAAAACGCATGAACATGCATGTCCGGGGCCGCGCGTTTCACGGCCCGCAAGATCTCCAGATAGGTCCGTCCGGTATACGATGGCGCGATGCCGCCCTGCAGGCAGACCTCCGTTGCCCCGCGCTCCGCCGCTTTTGTCGTCCGCCGTGCGATCTCCTTCAGAGGTAGATCGTAAGGGGTCTCGCGCAAGCCCGCGCTGAGCCTGCCCTTGGAAAAGGCACAGAAACGGCATCCATAGGTACAGATGTTGGTGTAATTGATGTTGCGGTTGACGACGAAGGTCACGATGTCGCCATTGGTTTGCTGACGCAGCCCGTCCGCAAAAGCGCAGAGCTGATGGTAATCGGGTCCTCGCGCGCCGAGCAAGGTCACGATCTCGCGCTCGCCAAGGGCCTTTCCTTCGGCGGCGTGTTCCAATAGAGGCGTCAGCGCCGGGGATTGCCCCGCACCCGGTGTGCGCCGCCGCGGTTTCAAAGCAGGCGGCGGCGAATAAATCCCGCTTCCGCTCGTCCAGGCGTCTTCGCGTGCCAGTCCGGATGCGTCCTGAAGTTTCAAGACATACGGGCGTATCTGCGGATCCAGCCAACGCGCGGGATCGCCGAGCTGACGTGGGTAGATCGCCAGCCTTTCAGCCAATATCCGGCCCTCGCGTGCGCAAGCTTCGGCGAGCGCCTCGATTTGCGGCCACGGCGCTTCGGGGTTGACGTGATCGATCGTGACGGGTGAAATCCCGCCCCAATCGTTGATACCGGCGCCAATGAGTGCGGCAGTCTCGTCGGGCCGCAAATTGGGAGGCGTTTGCAGGCCAATCTCGGCTGGCAGCAAAATCCTGGCCATGGCGATCGTCCAAACGTGGTCGTCGAGCCCCGGTTCCGGCCAGCCGGACATTCGGGTACCCGTCTTGGCCCGAAAATTCTGTATGATGACTTCCTGAATATGACCGAACTCAGCGTGGAGCGCCCTGATGGCGAGAAGCGTTTCGATGCGCTCGGCGCGGGTTTCGCCAATCCCAATCAGCAGACCAGTCGTCATTGGAACTTTTGCCCTGCCAGCGGCACGCAGGGCTTCGAGCCGGATGGCTGGCCGCTTGTCGGGCGATCCGTGATGAGGCGCACCGGGAGTGCACAGCCTCTCAGACAGCGACTCCAGCATCAGCCCTTGCGACGCCGAGATGCGCTTCATCCGGGCAGCCGAGGCTTCATCCATCACGCCGGCGTTTAAATGAGGCAGCAGCCCGGTTTCCCTCAAGACCGCCTCAGCACAGCGCTCCAGATAGTCTAAGGTCGTTTCGCAACCGAGCTCGGCAAGTGCGCGGCGTGCGATAGCATAACGCCGCTCCGGCTTGTCTCCCAGTGTGAAGAGGGCTTCCTTGCAACCGCCCGCCCGCCCTGCTTCGGCGATGGCGAGCACCTCAACGAGGCTCAAGTAAGCGCTCCCTGTGCGGCTTGGCGGCTTAGCAAAGGTGCAATAGTGGCAAACGTCGCGGCAGAGCACGGTCAGCGGGATGAAGACCTTTTTCGAAAAGGTGATCAGCTGGCCATATTCGCCAAGGCAGATCTCGCGGGCAATGGCACCAAGCTGGGCCGTGTCCTGATGGGCCGAAAGCGCTGCGACCTCCTCGGGCGAGACAGCGCAGGATGATCGGGAAACGGCGAGGTTTTCAAGAGCGCGCGGGCTTAACTCTCTGAGCAAACGATCCTCCCTTGCGACCATTCGTTGTCAAAGCTGGACGGATCTTGGCGGAAGGCCAGCCTCCGAAGATCGTCCGGCTCGTCAATATCCTCTGCGATGCCGGGAAGATGAAGGGCGCGCGGCTTGAGGTCGATGGCGGCGAGTTGAGCATAGTGCCGCCAGAAGCTGCCCATCCCGAATTGCGGGACAAAAGCGGCGTCTGAGGGGAATAGCAGTGCGTTCGTGCCTTGCTGCTTATGACAGGGAACGATGACGCTGCGCCGATGGCCGTTCATAGCGATGAGAAGCAGTTGGATTTCATGAGGCGTTATGGATGGGATGTCCGCAGGCAATAGAAGTGCGCGAGCTGCGCCGGTTGCGCGCGCATGCGTGATACCGGCTGCAAAAGCGTTGTTCAAGCCGCCTCCGGAAGGCTCGGAGAGAATGAACGCGCCTGCCGAACGCGCCAGATCCGCGACATCGCGATCGGCCGTGATTACGACTACGCGGCTGAGGCTGTCGCAAGCAAAGCATCCGGCCAGCACCTTTTCCAGCATCGAAATGATGAGCGAGCGCCTCTCACCGGGATGAAGCACGCCCGCGAGGCGGGATTTGCCCGCGCTTAGCGATTTGACGGGGATGAGGGCGACTGTCATGCAGTTACTCCTGCTATCCGCGCGCTTTTCTGGTTCCGCAAACGATCGCAAAAAGCGATGGCAGACCGGGCGAGCGAGACCTTTCCGGCAAGGTCAGTCATCAGCGTTTGCGCCGGCTGGACTGAAACCGGGAACCGATCCGCGTCCGCCGCATCTCGTTCATCCACAATGAAGCCGTCGAGGAAAGGGCGATAATGCCGGGCGACCGAAAGCGGGGAAGCTTCAACGCCCAGTTCCGCCATCAATTTCGCGGCCGGCCCTTTGACAGCCTTACCTCCGATAAGCGGCGTCACGGCGATCACTGGCGCGCGGCATGCGGCGAGCGCGCGTCTGACACCGGGCAGGCTCAATATCGGATCGATGCTGAGATAGGGGTTGGAAGGACAGATGATCACCCCGCCAAGCCCGGGAGCCGCCAACGCTTCGAGCGCAAACCCAAGGGGGCGGGCCGTATTTGCGCCGTCATAATGGATCGCGCGCACCTCCGGTTCGCAGCGGCGGGCGACAAAATAGGTCTGGAACGCCATTTCGCCCTCGGCTGTATCCAGCCTGGTCCGAACAGGATCGTCGCTCATCGGCAGGATGGTGGGCCGGATGCGGAGGCGATCGCGAGTTTGGGCGCAAAACGCGGAAAGAGGCCGCCCTTCCGACAACCAGCGCGTCCGCTCTGCATGCATGGCCAGGTCCTTATCGCCCAGCTTGAACCAGACAGGACCGTCGAGCGCTTCCAGCGCCTCCATGAAAGACCAGGTTTCAGCCGCCCGCCCCCAGCCGGTTTCCGGATTCGCAAGACCCGCCAGCGTGTACACGACGGTATCGATATCGGGCGAGATGTGAAATCCGAGATGCTCGAAATCGTCGCCGGTATTGACGATGACCGTGAGCTTTTCGCCAAGCGTATCGGCGAGACCGAGCGCCAGTTTCGCACCGCCGACGCCCCCGCAAAGCGCAACGAATTGTGGCGTCCCCAGGGTCAAGCGCATTTACCGGAACATATCTTCGGCAAGCGGCCGGATGAGTGCTTTCGCCTGTTGCGCCGCCGCCCTCCATTTCAATCCCCTGACCAGCACTGCCGCCGCGATGATCGAGAAGCACGGGCAATCCCGCAGCACCGATGGCATGACCGACCGTGCCCAGACGCCAGGCGCGTCCGAGGCTGTCCGAGATGATCACGCCGACAGAGACGCCGGACGCATCCATCAGCCGCGCCCGTATCGCTGCCGCGCTTGTATCGGCGTCTTCCGGTAGCAGCACCACCGTTTGCGCGCCGCTTGTGTCCGTATTCGAATGGTCGATGCCGGCATTCGCCAGGACATGGCCGCTCTGGTGCTCGCAAACGATGACCCCAGACTTGGCGCGCAGTATGGTTTTCGACTCCTGAAGTATTGCCTCGGCAAGGGCGGGCGGCTTGCCGCTCGTCTCGGCAAGTTCCCGCGCATGAGGAGACGGATGCAAATTTGCCAGATCGAGAAGGCGACCTTCTGCTTTTGAGACGATTTTCTGCGCGATAACAACGATATCATGTTCCGCCAGGGTCAAGCCGGAACGCTCAAGTACATCAAGGATAAGAGAGGCGATATCGTCTCCCGTCTTTACGAGCGGGAAATCGTAGAGGGCGGTCACGGTATATCGGGCGCTGTCCTTGCGGTCGTTGGCGATGGTCAGGCCTCGCTCTGTGGTAATCCGGTGATCATGAGCCCCGCACCGTCGGCTCCGTACCGTTTGTTGATCGAAATCAGGACGGAGGTCATCGCTTCGGCCGCGGCGGCATTGGCGAGCGGTCCCCCATGCAGCCCCTTGAGCCCCGCTTTCCGCGCGAGCTGGACGCCAATCTCCCGGGCGTCCTGATCATCCCCGAAGATCAGACAGTCGCAGGCGATAGGGCCATCGACGTGAAGCTTATGCGCGGCAACATTATGGAAACCGGAGATCAGGCGCGCACCCTCACCAAGGATCATCTGTGCACGCTGGGCGGCGGATCCTTCCGGCGGCAATTGCACCCGAGCAACTTTCGGAGGGACCAGAGGCACCGTTGTGTCCAGAACGATTTTGCCTTCAACGAGTGGCTTCAGATCGGTCAGGATTGCTGCTTGCGAGGCAAACGGAACTGTCGCAACGATAAGATCGGCCCGCTCGGCGGCCTCCCTGTTCGAATAGCCTTCGGCGGGCCTGCCCGGGCCTTGATGGGGAAGGCTTCGTGCAAATTCCAAAGCTTTTGCAGGGTCGCGCGATCCGATCACCACCGACAGGCCAGCGAGCGCCCAACGACGAGCCAGTCCGCTTCCAAGCGATCCAGTTCCGCCGATAAGTGCGACGGTTTGGATATCCAGCGTCATGACGCCTTGCCCCTCGGTATTACGGCCAGATCGAGTTCCGGGATCGGCACGTTTTCGATACCTGCCTCGGCAAGCCCTCGAACGATCTCCTGGCCAAGCGTAAAGGCGGTAGGTTCGTCTCCATGAATGCAAATCGTATCGGCTTCCACCTTGATCAGCTTGCCGCCGATGGTGACAACCTCACCGTCCTGCACCATGCGCAAGACCTGGTCCCTGGCCTTTGCCGGATCCTTGATTACAGTACCCGGTATCGACCGGGAAGCGAGGTTTCCGTTATCGGCATAGACGCGGTCGGCAAACCCCTCACGCGCGCTGCGCAGGCCGAGCTCATGTGCGGCACGCTCCATCGCCGAACCTGCAAGCGCGACGTAGATCAAGGACCGATCAATCGTTCGGATCGCTCGGCCTATCGCAAGAGCAAGGGCTTCGTCCTCGGCGGCCATGTTGTTCAATGCGCCATGCGGCTTGACGTGCGTAACCGAAATGTTGGAATAAGCAGCAAGCGCCTGCAATGCACCGATCTGGTAGGCGACCATATATTCAACATCATCGGCTGCCATCGTGATACGACGGCGTCCGAAGCCCCAAAGGTCGTTAAACCCTGGATGTGCTCCAATACTCACCCCATTCGCGGCCGCTTCCCGGGCGAGTCGATGCATCGTGCGGAAGTCGCCGCCATGAAATCCGCAAGCCACATTTGCGGATTTGACGATGGTAAGCAGAGCCTGATCAGCTCCGATATCGTAAGCGCCGTGCGCTTCGCCCATGTCGGCATTCAGATTAATCTTTTGTTTCATCAACCAATCCATGCATCATGGCCAGGTTGCAGGATAGAGTCTATTTGTACAATGTTAGCACAAATTCCAACATCCAGCTAGCTGCAACTGGCATGCGAGCCTATGACTCAACACCATCAGATTATTCGCTTTCTTCCTTGCGGCGATACCGCTTTTTCAATGGAGTTCGGCTCAGGGATTGACCGTGCTACCAATGCTAGGATCATCGCCCTATACAGAAAAGCCAAGCAGCGGCCCATGGCCGGCGTAATCGAAATGATACCGACATTTCGCTCGTTGATGGTGCTTTTCGACCCGGAAAACGCTGAGCTTGAAGCGCTTCAACTGTGGCTTTCCCAGCTTCTTGGCACAGGTGACCATGACGAGGAGCCCGGCCGGAGATGGACGCTCCCAGTGT
>CAYVJO010000022.1:10465-13851 GCA_964451735.1 uncultured Hyphomicrobiaceae bacterium
ATGTCACCACGACCGACTTCAAAATCATCCGGCAGATTGTCGAAGGCGAAGGCCTCGACCCGCCGCGCAGGCTCCGTTCCTGAGGGCGAGTTCGCTCCGGATATCGCCGATGTCGCGCAGGAAAGCGGACTTACAGCTGAGGATGTCTGGCGCTGTCATGCCGGCCAAGCCTATTTTGTCTATATGATCGGGTTTCTGCCTGGCTATGGCTATATGGGCGACGTACCCGAGCCGATCCGCGTGCCGCGCATGGAGACGCCTCGCACGCGCGTACCTCGAGGGTCGATCGCCATCGCACAGGACATGACGGCCGTCTATTCGCTCGAAAGTCCTGGAGGCTGGCGCCTTATCGGTCGCACACCTGTGCCCCTGTTCGATCCGACCGCTGAGATGCCCGTCTTGCTTGCGCCGGGCGACACAGTGCGGTTCGAGCCGGTTTCGTCTGATACATACAGCGCTATCGAACGCGATATCGTTTCTGGCGCTTATGCCTTGCAGCCGGATAATGCTGCATGAGCGCCCTACAGGTTTTGTCCCCAGGGTTGCATACAACCGTCCAGGATCTGGGGCGTTTCGGCGCTCTGCATCTAGGCGTGCCGGTCTCAGGCGCCATGGACGCTGCCAACCTGAGACTCGCCAATCTGCTGGTTCACAATGATGAGGGCGCAGGTGCTATCGAGATGATCGCTCAGGGGGCGAGTTTTGAGGTCATGGCTGAAAGCGCGCGGTTCGCCTTGGCGGGCCCAGGCGCGCGTGCAGCCTTGACCGGGACCAGCGGACGGCAGGTCGTTAGAGCTTACGAAAGCTTTACGCTAAATAGAGGCGACCGGTTACAGATCATGATCGGTGAAGGCTCCACCGTGTGTTATCTTGCGGTCGAGGGTGGGTTGCGTGTGCCCTCGATCATGGGTAGTCAGTCCACATTCGTTCTCGGCGGAATGGGAGGCTACAAGGGCCGTCGTTTTTTGGAAGGCGACGAGATCCCGCTAAACCGTGACCAGGCGACGCCCGGGGCAGAACGGTCACTAATGAATGCGGAGTGGACCAAGCAAAGCCGTTTTCGCGTCATGCTTGGCCCTCAAGACGACTATTTCGACCAAGAAACGATTGCCGCGTTCTTGTCGGTTCAGTTCACCATATCGCATCAGTCGGACCGGATGGGATTTCGCTTGTCCGGCTTCAAGCTCCAGCATTCCAAAGGCTTCAACATCGCATCGGATGGGATCGCGCCTGGTGCGATCCAGGTGCCCGGATCAGGAGAGCCGATCATTTTGCTCGCAGACCGGCAGACCACCGGCGGATACCCCAAAATCGGCGTCTTGATCAGCGCCGATCTGCCCGCTCTTGGCCGCCTAGGCCCAGGCGATCCAATCTCCTTCCAGGCGGTCGAATTTACACAAGCGCAAGAGGCTTCCTGCAAGTTTAAAGCGTGGTTTTCAAATGCAAGGCAGTCTATAAGTGATATACCGGCGAAATCCTCTATCGATCAAAAGGCGCTTTTTGAGCAGAATTTGATCGATGGCGTCGTCAACGCACGGTTTCCGCATGTTAAATGAGATGAAAAAACGCCAAAAAGTCAGTTGAACAGATGAAAGCAGTTGCAGGACACAAGCGTGGCCCCATGGTTCACAGCCCGAAAGCCGCAAAACCTTCGAAAAACGATACTCTAAGCCGCATCCCGCGCTATCTACAGGTGGCAACAGCATTGCGCCAGCGCATCAATAGCGGCCAGTGGACGGTCGGCGAAAAGATCGCAACGCTCGAACAGCTCGAAAATGAGTTCAATGTTGCGCGCGTCACGATCCGGCAGGCTGTGGATGTGCTTCAGCAGGAAGGCTTGTTGAAATCCGAGCAAGGCCGGGGTACGTTCGTCACGAAATCCCCAACATATAATCGTTGGCTCCAGCTTGCTACGAGCTGGGACTCGTTGATCCTGCCGATCAAACGTAACACCCTGAAGCACCTGCCCATCGATAAGGAATACAAGCCCCGAATCGAGTCTGATGAGGGATCGCCAGCAGCCAGCTACAGCTACATCTACAGCCTTCAGTTGCGGGATGACGAGCCCTATGCTCTAGCGCGCGTGCACGTGGCTAAGGACATTCACGACCTCGCGCCCGACTCCTTCAAGTCGAGGGTGGCGCTTGCTGTTGTGGCGGAAATGGATGAGGCAAAGATTTCCCGCGCCAATCAGACCTTGTCGATCGGGTCTGCCGATGTCTACGCAGCGGTGCATTTGCGCCTGCCCTTCGGCGCGCCCGTCGTCGAGGCGCGATGCGTCGTCCAGGACACGGATGACCGCGTCATCTATGTTGGCGAGATCACCTATCGCGGCGACGTCGTGCGGATCAATATCGAGTTGCTGACCGGCGAGAAATAAGGCGTAAATCGCATTGTGGCGAAGAGGGACAAAAAAGCCTATCTTTAGTAAGACAGAACCATAAATAATCCGCCGTGCAGTCACCCGGGCTAATATTCGGCTCCAACCGGCAAATGGAGGCAATCGGACCCATGTCCGGCAAGGGCATCGGCGCGCGACTCAGGCGTAAGGAAGACGACCGCTACATGCGCGGCCGCGGCGAATTTGTCGGCGACATCAAACTTGCCGGTATGCAGGACGCCGCCTTCTTCCGCAGCCCATACGCCCACGCTCGGATCATCAATGTCGTTATCCCGGCAGAGATCCGTGATCGTGTTTTCATAGCGGCGGACCTTAACGGCGTTTCCCCGATACGCGCCGTCTCTAGGCTGCCCGGCTTCAAGCCCTCCGAACAATTCCCGCTGGCGAAAGACAAGGTTCGTTACGCAGGTGAGCTTGTCGCAATGTGCATCGGGCCGACACGGGGCGAAGCGGAGGATCTGGCCGCTCAGGTCGAAATGATCGTAGAGCCGTTGCCCGCAGTCTCGAACATGCTGGCGGCGCGTGAAGCCGGTTCCGCCTTTGTCCATGAGCCGTGGGGCGACAATCTGTTTCTGGAAACGCTCATCGACGGCCAAATCGAGGCATTCGCGGATGACGCAGCTGTCAAGATAACACGTGAATTCCGAACGGCCCGTCAGTGCATGAGCCCAATCGAAGGACGGGGCGTGCTCGCAAGCTGGAGTGAGCGCACCGGGCAGCTCATCGTCTATTCCTCCACCCAGATGCCGCATATCGTCCGCTCTGGTCTCAGTGAATGTTTGGGCTTGGACGAAGGACAAATCCGCGTCATTGCGCCAGATGTGGGCGGCGGCTTCGGTCAGAAAGGTATCCTGCTACCTGAGGAAGTGTGTCTGGCCTGGGCGGCTCGCAAGCTCAATTTTCCCGTTCGCTGGCTGGAAGACCGGCGTGAAAATCTGACAGCCTCGGCCAATTGCCGGGAGCATCATTACCGTGTGACGGCCTA
>CAYVJO010000023.1:0-7014 GCA_964451735.1 uncultured Hyphomicrobiaceae bacterium
GAGCCTCCGCTAAATCAAAACGCCATCTGTCTCAAAAATTGCGACGACGGACAGATGGCGCGTATATCCCGGCAGGCAGCCTGAAGCGCACTTTCGGTTTCTGGGGTGACGGGCAGGGAACCGCTGTTGGCGGCCTTCGCTAGTTGTTTGAGGTTGCTGGCAAGGCGCGATGCGCCGAGTCTGGCCAGCATTTCGGCCAGCGCCTTGTGATCTTTAATGCAGAATTTGCCGCGTGATCTGGGAGGCTGGGTTCCTGTTTCAGACCGAAATAGTCTCGCCTTTACGTAGGCCGCGAGAGACAATCCGCCCGCTAGGTTCTCAAGCTGCTGGCGCTCTTCCGGCGTCAGCCGCAATGAAAATGGCGGCAGTCTTTTGTTGTCTGTATTGGGCATGATCGGCGTACAAATGAATCCATGTGCGCCCATCTCCATGACAATGGAAATGGGCGCATGAAAGTATGCTTGATTGTGGTTGATTGAATAAAAGCGGCTGGGTGAAACAGCCGGAAAATCAGGTCATTTAATATCTAATGACTCTGTAGGAATGGCGGCTGTGAGTCTCGGTTCACAGTCATGCAAAGCGGTGTTCCAATCCGCTAAAGTGTCGAAAAGCTGGTTCGAGGTTTCTCCGCGCAGCTCCACCACCTTCTCAAGTCTATGTAAATAATTGATTTTATTGGAATATTTTCCTATGTGTAGTTTTCGTGTTTGCATTTGTTTCCTATAACATTTTGAAAAACCTAGATTAAATTGGTTCAATTCCTCTCGGGTATTTTTGTCCTGTCTGTTTTTTTAAGATTTCATAGTTGAAAGGAATTTTTATGAAACCCGATATTGAAAAATATTTGCCGTATCTCGATCATCTGGACCTGAGCGATGAAAAGAAAATAGAGCTTATTCACAGCGTCTGGCACATCTGCGAAGCTTTTGTCGATCAGGCTTGGGGACTGAGTCCTATGCAGCAAATTGACTTTAAATCCGATAAGCTCAAGTTTACCAAACCGAAGAAAGGTAAATCTGCCAAGTCTGCTCTGAGGGGGCTTTATCTCCCGGAGGAGGACAGTGAGCCGTTGAGCCAAGACGAACTGGATCAATTGTACGCGTCGTGTGGAATGCGTATTTGATTTCCCTCATAACGCCACACTTGCATATAATGTATCTTTTATGGTACTGTATTTTTAATGGTACACAACGACGAGCCACCCCCACCGCGTAAGATCCCGCTCCTGTTTTTTCGCACGGAGAGTGGGGCTGAACCGGTCAGGGACTGGTTGCTCGGCTTGGGCGAAGCCGACCGGCGCGTTGTCGGGCTTGACCTCATGCGAGTGCAATTCGGCTGGCCCGTCGGGATGCCGCTTTGCCGCTCGCTTGGCAAAGGCATCTGGGAAGTGCGCAGCAATATTAGCGATGGGCGGATTGCACGAGTTTTGTTCTGTTTTGCGGAAGGCGAACTGATCGCGCTGCACGGTTTCATCAAGAAGACGCAGAAAACACCGGCGCAGGATATTGATCTCGCCCTCAAACGAAAGAAGGAGTACGGCGTATGACAAAGAAAACAAAAAATACTCACAGAGGCTCCAGCCTCGACGACTTGCTGAAAAGCGAAGGAGTGTTCGAGCGCTTTCAGGCGGTGGCAATTAAAGAAACCATCGCATTTCAGATCGCCAACGAAATGAAGCAGAACAAGCTGACCAAGACACAAATGGCCGAGCGTATGAAAACCAGCCGGGCGCAGCTTAACCGCTTGCTCGACCCGAAGGATGGCAATGTGACGCTGGAAACCCTGCAACGCGCGGCCGCGATTCTGGGGCGCGAGGTGCGGGTGGACCTGGTCTGAGTTGCTGCCGGTCTTGGCTGGATGTTTGCTCAGCTCAAAGCCGAGGTTCAAAATCGCTTAGAACCGTGTTCCAGTCGGCTAAAGTGTCAAAAAGCTGGTTCGATGTTTCTCCGCGCAGCCCCACCATTTTAGTTTTACGGTCGACCGCTTGCCACCCCAACCGGTCGGTTCCAGTTCGAGGATACGCCTCTCACCTCAACTATTGACTTGAAGCGCGATATCCACGCTGAGCCATGTCATGTATAGGAAACGGCGATCAATGGAAGCCTGATCCTGTGAGCCCTATCAAACCGAGCGGGCATGCTCTGAACTTTCTAGAGCCTAATCAATTCCTACGAAATCATATGGGGCTATAATTCTTTGTCTGATCGCAATTTCTTAAGCTCGACCTCTATCCACCTGCGCGGAAATTGCTTCAGCGGCAATGCGGCTCACCGCTGCAGCCATTGCTTCAACCCGTCAATCTTCACCCGTGCGGTTACCAGCCCTCCATCGAGCGCTTTCTTGTACCATTGAAACGCTGTTGCAGGGTCGGGTTTACCGGTTTTCACGGGCAGTTTTTCGAAATAGCTGGGATCGAAAGAGCGGCCCATAGCGAGCGCAGCCTCGGGATTGCTGTTTGCCGCTGCTTGTTCGTAAAGGCGGCGCGCTCCAAGAATATCACCATCTCGCATGAGCTTATTGCCGTCTTGTATCAACATCTGGGTTAGAAAGTCTGTCTCGATTTTCAGCGATCCCTCGGAGACTTCCGCAAGCTGCGCAGCCTGATCCGCGCCGGAATCCGACAGGCTTGCGCGCGCGAATGGCAAAGCGTTTGTCGCTCCGCTGCGTTCAAAGTCCTGGCCGACGTTCAGCTTGAACGCGACCGGCTGGGAAAGCGGGGTCTGTGCATCATCCTGGAGTAATTGGGCTTCGAGATCGTAACCACCCGTGGCGCCTTCGGGTGCTGTAACGCTTAGATCGCCGAGCCGTGAGGGTGGCAGAAGCCACTGCCCTCCGCCAACGTCAATGCCGATCGAAAGCCTGGCATTTACCGGCAGGCCTTTAAGGCTGATCAGCATCGCGTCCTGATTGGTCGAATCGATAACCTCGATATTCAAAGGGATCGTCGCTCCCGGTAAGCCGGATACGTCTGCCGCCTTGAGTTTGCCGTCTGCGGAGGTTGCTGTAACGGGACCTGCCTCGACCGTTTCTGGCTCCGTGGGCACGCTCCGCAAAGCCGCTATACGCGTGTCAAACTCCGCTTGTAGAGCTGCTTGACGCTCAGCCTCAGCCTCAGCCTCAGCTCTAACGATCCCATTTGTATCTGGAGCGGGCTGGGATGCAGCAATAATTGGCTGAGGGGTCAGGCGTTCGACAACTTTCGACCCCACATTTGCGATGCCGGGTTCATTTTCATCGAGGAAGGAATTGAAAACAAAAACGGCAAGCACGCCAGCGAGCGCGATGCCGCCGATGAGCCCAAGCCCTGCCGCGCCAAGCAAATGACTGCTATCCGGGGTGCCAGCTGCGAGACTTTCAGGATTTTGAACCGGGATCGGGGCAGGGTATTGGCCTTGTGGCATCCCCCTCGGCGCATATGAGGGCTCGGCCCAATTGGCCTCATCCTGCGGCAACTCGCGATACCGCTGATCCGCTGCGAAAGCCCTATCGCCGCGTTCGCTATAATGTCCACCTGGCCCACGATAGGGATCGCCGCTGAAATCTCCAATCCCGCTTCGGGGCGCGTCGTACCTATCGATGTCGATATCGTCAGGCCAGTCCTGGTCATAAGTTGGCGGCGTTATCCCATCATCGTTCCGAAATCCCGTATCAGAGGGGATCTCCTCGCGTTCGCGGTTTGCCGCGCGGCGATTGCTGTAAAGATAGTCCAAGACTGCTTCGGTGTTTACATCATCATTACCGGTATCTGAACGAGAGTCGAGATAGGGCTCACGGCTCTCATCATGCCAGTCAGGCTCGTTCTCGGCCCAAACATCGCCAGCGGCATCTGCTGCGGCCGCCCGCCTGAGAGACTCCGCAACCGTATAGCCGCCCATATCGACGGGGGCATCGATGTCTTCCGACGGGCGCGCGCCATACACATTCCTTAAAGCCGATTGAACCGCCTGAGCTATAGAGTCGTGTGCGTCCATGTCGAAATCCGGCAGGGCTTCGGCAGGCTCTAGGCCATGAGGCTCGAAATAGTCGTCAGCGCCTTGATTGGAGCCGCGAAGTATTTCGGATGGCTCAGGCTCGTTCGCCCGAGAGATGGGACTGCCCGGAAAGGGCATGACTTTGGCTTCGTTGCGGTCCTGGCGCTGTTCGGCAAACGCCGGCTCATGATCGTCGGCCGCATTTGCGCGTGTGGAGGAGGTCTGCGTGGTCAAAGATACATGAACAGGAGACAATTCGATACTGCCGATATCCTCCCAGCCTGTTCCTTCGAGTGGCGGCCGTTCAAGACCTGTTCTTGCCGCGGTAAAACTCTCGTGCGACCAGATTGCGCCTTGGGCGGGACTAGGCTCGGTCTGTTTTTTTTCGATCGGGCGCTCGTCTAGAAAGCCAAAATTTGGCATTCCAAAATCGGGATCGAGAGGCGCTTTTTCATCTCTTGAAGAAACCCTCAGGAACGAGATCGTGTTGCTGGCGCTGTTATCATTTTTCATTGCCGACATAGGTCCCTCATATGGAGAGTAGCCTTTGAGTTCTCCATTCTGGCCATCATTCATGTCAGAATCATTGTCTGGAGGGGTCTCGTCATCGACAGATGTCCGTTTTTCATCGCTTTCCATTTCCAAGACGCCTCATATTCGCTTGTCGTAAGCGCATCTCGCCACGTAAATTACGGACGGTATTGATGCCGGTTTTCCTGCTGATACCAGCGCATAAAATCGTTGAAAAGCTTCTTGCGGTCTTGCGCGCTCGATGTATTAGAGCTGTTACCAAACGTTTCCAAATCGCCCAAAATTTTGGTTGCTTCGCTTGTGTCAATATTCGCAAGGTTATTCAGCTCACTCGCCTTGAACGTCGACGCCATAGCATTCCCATCATTCACTGCGGACGATCCGGAGTGATTATTAAGCCATTGTTGCGCCGGAGGGAAGCGCGTCCATTCACCCGCAGCGGAAGACAGCGCAACCTCCTTCCACTTTACATGGTTGGGAGCCTCGCGAAGCTTCTCGATATTCGAGAAAAAACGATCTACGAACCGTTCGAGTTTCAAATGGCGTTCGCTTTTTACGCCAGACTTCATAACAGCAATGACTGTACTGACCGCGACTGTATTCACCGTTTCCTCAGGCGCAATCAGATCAGGATAGTCATCATGCGTCAAAATTGCGGGCAGGTAGTCGTCCCTGACCTTGTTTGTAAAGTCTACATCAAGAAAATGAACGCCATCAGTATAGCGAAGACTCTCAAAACCTGCTGATGGTTTTCCGGAGACAAAAACGATGGCGTCCAATTCTCCTTTTTTTAATTTGCGTGCCGCAATGTGATGCGGAAAATATTGCGGCTCAACCTGAACGCCGCTGACCTCGAACACGGTTTGTGCTGTCAGTGCGCTTGCGCTGCCGACCGGTCCAAAATTCACCTTACGCCCCGTTAAGTCGCCCAAACAGAGATGGGTCATACGCGAGAGCACATGAAACTCTTCTGAATGAAGTTTTGCAACATATTGCAACTGATCCTTTATGCCGGGCATTAGGTCGGTGCGTTGCATATAGGCAAGGACGTCGGACTGCACGATCGCCGCATCCACTCGCTGGGACTGCAAAAGGTCGGCGATATTTTGAATGGCGTTTTCGTTTACCATGGGCACGATGCGCAAGTCTGGCGGGTCGTTCAAGGCCAGCGCGATTTCATTCGCCAAACGCAAAGCCGTCCCATCGAGTGTTCCAGCCGCCACCCCAATCGTCCAATCCATGGCTTGCTGAGTACGGGGCGAAACATCGTTGCGTTTCTGCGCCTCCGCCAGGTTGGGCGCAATCAGAAACAGAAGAGCTGGCATAAGCAGCAATCCGCCTCGCCAAACCATCTCTGCTTCCTTCCCTATTGCCGACAAGACCCTTGACTTTATCGCCTTGCAGCACAAAAGACGCAACTTCAAACACGAAAGCGTTATGTACGGCTTCAATGGCTAACCTGAAAAAGCCTGCATTCCCTTAGCTTGAATAGCAAGTTACCTAAATCAAAATCATTAAGCGGCAAAACTGTGCTCAAATTTTGGTTTTCAGCATTCACCTGCGTTGATCCGAAACATTAAGATGTTTCATATTTCTCTGCTTGTCATGATGCGCTGAATTGATCCCACTTTTTCGAGAAACGGGTTGATGTGTGTTGGGGCAATCCTGTGCGAATGAAAATGGAGACATCACGAGTGGCGGAATTGAATACGGATAATGCAAAAATCCCTCCAGGAGTGCGTCTTTACGTCATTGGCGATATTCACGGACGGTTGGATCTGCTCAAACAGCTTATTGCTATAATCGTCGCGAATGAAAACGTTGCGCCCAGCTTACGGCCCGTTTTGATTTTCCTTGGCGACTATATCGACCGGGGGCCGGATAGCCGCGGGGTCATAGACTATCTTATCCATGATCTGCCTCCCGGATTTCAAAGGCTTTACTTACGTGGAAATCATGAGGACATGATGCTGCGAACTCTTGAGGCTCCCCCTGGCCCGTTCCAGCTTTGGGCTGCCAATGGCGGTCTGGCCGCGCTGGAGTCTTACAGAGTAGAGATTGGTCATTCGGAAAGTCTTCCGTCCTCAGCGATGCAAATGGCGATCGCGAAGCTGGAGAAGTCGCTACCAGTGTCGCACCGGAAATTCCTGACCGGTCTACGAATCTGGGCAAAAGTCGGCGATTTTTTCTTCGTTCATGCCGGCGTTCGGCCCGGCATTCCGCTCCGCCAGCAAGCTGAACATGATTGTCTATATATCAGAGATGAATTTCTTCGCCACGAAGGCAATTTTGAAAAAGTAATCGTTCACGGCCATACGCCAGTGCGCGAACCCGAAATCTGGCCTAACCGGATCGGAATTGATACTGGCGCCGTTTTCACGGGACGGCTGACGGCCTTATGCCTGGAAGGGGAAAGAAAAACATTTTTCACGACCGTACATAATGGCGAGCCTCAGCCAATCTGACGATTATGCATGATTTTTAATCGGTCGAGTAGCGCTTGCGTTTTACT
>CAYVJO010000023.1:7024-7265 GCA_964451735.1 uncultured Hyphomicrobiaceae bacterium
TGGCCGGTGCTCCGCCGGGTACAGCAATGTCAGCGCTGGGTATATTCGCGTTGACGGGGGTGGCGGTTTCGCTGTCTGCCGGCAAGTCTGTCATTTCACCCGCTACTGGAACGGTTTGAGGCGAAGCGGCGGTTTGCCCCGTAGGACGGCCTTCCAATATTTCACGGAAAACCTGATCGAGTTTCGGTTCGGGTTTAGGAGCTGGGGTCGTCTCGGCTCCACCGCGGCCTTTCCCGACCAT
>CAYVJO010000023.1:7275-9220 GCA_964451735.1 uncultured Hyphomicrobiaceae bacterium
GAGTGCTGCACTGGCCGGCCGCAGCTTCGAGCGCGACACCGCCAGCGGCTGGACGGTCAGACGTTTCCCGCGGCGGCTCTTTGCTCTCCAGATCGTTTTTGACGCCAGCACGGCCTCCGCGATCGAGCAAACCGCGAAGCGCGTCTTTGGCTGACCGTTCATCGTCCTCTACGCCGCTTTTTTGCCTGGTCTCTGCATTAGATTGCTGCTCTTCGGATATGGAGGGATTGAGAACGGCGGTCCGGCCATGCGCCGTTCCCTCGGGCGTCTTGGCGATCTGCTCGCTCGATCGCGGGCCAGGTTCGGCCCTATTTGGCAATGGTGACGAAGTGCGCGTGTTCGACGCGACTTTGCCATGATCGCCCAACAAGGCCTCGGTTTCCGGCCATGGCTTGGTTTTTGCCTGGCGCGGGGCGAGACCGCTACGAGCGGGCGGCGACAAGGGGCGTGGCCGAATGTCGTCCTGTCTCTGGAGCGCTCCTCTCTGAGGCAGTTCGCGATTCGGCACGTTGCCGGAAGATGTCAAGCCCTGCCTGTCTCGCGCGGCGGTGGCGGACATGATGCGTTCAGCAAGCTGCTGCAATTCAGTCTTCAGGACCGAGACCTGCCGGGTTTCCCTCTCCTGGGCAAGGATGAGCTGCTCCCTCAACTTCGACAACTCAACATTCAAGCGATCATACTCGGAACGGTACTCTTCAAGCGTCCATTGTGCAGGCCGGCGTTTGAAGCGGCCCGTTACGTCCGAACCCGTGCGATCCATGGCTTCGCGCAATCGTGCGATTTCCGTTTGCTGCAGGATGGCTGCGCGTTGGGACATGGAGAGCATTTCTTCACGCCGGGCGAGCTTATTCCTGAGGTCCGCGATTTCAAGCGCGCGGTCGTCCAGCGCGGCTTTCGCGGTGGCCGCCATGTTTTCAAGCTCTGGAAAGCGTTTTCGGATCGTGCTTTCAAACACATTTGCTGCATTTTTGCGTTCTTCCAACATCGTGTTCAAGGCCGCGATATGGCCGTTCATCTCCGAAATCCGCATTTGCAGCTTGCTGATATCGACGAGTTGGTTGGCCGATTTGTCACGCGCCTTATTGAGGCCGGCCTCAAGACGGCGAATTCTGATCGCATATGATGCGCGAAGCAGGTCTTTGTCAGCTTCGATCTCGGAAAGAGACATTGGCATCGTTGCCTCAAGACGCTTGGTCGTGAGGCGAACGGCACGATGCCAAACCGTTGGCGCTAGCAGGAACGCGATGAGACCGCCAATGCAAAAACCCAGCGCGACCAGCAGCGCGTACTCGATCATGACTCGAGTGTCCCAGTAATGCCGCGCAGGCCGTCCAATATCATAGCTTCACTGATCCCTGCCGCATCACATATACCCACCGCTTAAAGCGGGACGTATCTTGACCCTTTGAAATAAGCAATATCTTAAAACGGATTCCAGGTCGGAGTCCTCGTATATTTCAGATAGCCTATATTCGCACCTAGCCGCAGGCCTACGCCCGCACGGATCGGGGCAAGAACCATATCGTCGTAGGACTGGAAGGTGATGCCAATACCTCCAACGAAATAAGCAGAACCGTCCACGCCCGCAAAGCGGTTATAGATCTGATCGACATGACGAAGATTGTAGACGAGGATCATGGTTTTCGAGCCTTCCGCGCCGAAATCGTAACCGAGCGAGGGGCCTTGCCAGTAAACCCGATGCGTGCCAGCATTTTTGGTGTAAAGCGTTCCCTCGCCATAACGCAGCCCGGCTACGAATGCGCCGCCGGCTTCTTCGCCTAATATATAACCATTTGGACGACCCTGGCGGCCGAAGGCATATTCCACAACTCCCGCCAGCCCCTTGGAGACGCCGCCAAAGAAGCGGTGTCCCGCCGCGACGATTTCACTCGACGAGTAGCTCTCATTGTCTTCATAGACGGGCGGCGTATTCTCATATGAGGGT
>CAYVJO010000023.1:9230-13695 GCA_964451735.1 uncultured Hyphomicrobiaceae bacterium
TATGAGGGTCTCTCGCCATCATAACGCGAGGCCGGAAGATTTCCGCGTGTGGCATCGGTGCGTTCATCGTAGCGACTATCGTAAGGTTCGGGGCTTGCCGCCCGCGGCTCTCCGTCGGAAGTGCCACTTTGCGGAGGGGTAATCCTCTGCGGCGCGCCGGGGCCGTCCGTTTGCGAGCTTGCGCCTTGCCCGCGCTGCCATGGCGGCAGGTAGTCGTCGCCGGTTGTCTGCTGAGCGATCTGTTGACCGCCATCCCGAGGCGAAACGCCCTGAGCTGAAACCAGAGTCGCGCCGAGCCCCGTCAAAAGCGCCGTCGAAATAACGGCCAAGCTCAAAGAGCCTGTGTGTCTCATATCTGTCGCCCCTCGTAACATTCGCAAGCTTACACCGGGAAGGTTTCGCTTTGCTTGCCAAGCTTTTTTAAGCCGACAATGATTCGACCGATTTTTAGGTTAAGGCACAATTGCCACTAAACTTTGGCCGCTTAAATGTCCAGATCGGATGCGTGGCGCCCCCATGCCACAAACCCGGCATTAAGAAATTTGCGGTCGCGTTTCCCGTAAGTCAGCGGAACGCCCTCTTCAGCGATAACGGCCCCGCCTGCTGCGTTCAGTATGGCGTGGCCGGCAGCCGTATCCCATTCCGAAGTTGGCGATAGACGGGGATACAGGTCCGCTTTGCCCTCTGCCAAAACGCAGAATTTCAAAGAGGAACTGAATTGCAACGTTTCTGTGACGCTTAATCTGGCAATGAAACGGGATGTTTTTTCGTTTATATGCGAGCGGCTGGCCAGCGCTGTCAATCTGGCGGGATCGGGCTCGCGCGAGTGCAATGGCGACAGGCTCGGAGCTTCGCCGCCACCACCGCGCTCGGGCGCCAAATGAGCCCAGACAGCGCTGTCGCGCGAGCGTGTCACATAAAGGCGTTTACGGGCCGGCGCGTAAATCAGGCCGAAAACGGGTTTGAAATCCACGATCAGGCCGATATTGACGGTGAAATCGTCGCCTCCACGCACGAAGTCCCGCGTGCCGTCCACGGGATCCACCAGGAAAAATGGCTTGGCCACATCGAAGGCGTCCCCGACAACGGAGGCGGACTCCTCCGCAACCACAGCATATCCAGGCGCAAGTCGGGCCAAGTCGTTCAGTATAAGCTCCTCTGCCGCCCTGTCCGCATCAGTTACCGGACTGCCATCGGCTTTGTAGCTGACTTGCGAGTCGGCATTGCGAAAGCGGAGAATCAGTTCGCCCGCGCTTCGGGCCGTATGCGTCAGAGCGTCCGCCAGCTCCGCAAAATCCTCGTCCTGCATCGTTTCGCCTTGAATGACCTTTTGACCAGGACAAGCTATAATGCGGCAGGCGCCTCGGGAACAGGCCTTATCGAATGATTCGCAAGGACAGGCCGCCAATCGCGCGCGCACTATTTATCCACGGCCACATTCTCAGAAAAAGCAACTCGATAATGATTTGTTACGGAAAATCGTGGGATGTATGTAGCGATTGCGCAGTAACACGGCTATGACGAGCCGGGCATCGCATTATTGTACCCGGCAATACTTTCCACCATTCACGACGATCAGGGGGCTCCAACATGTCCGATAGCGCGGTTTTGGACGATCTGCATTTCACCGCTTTCATGTCGAGCAAGATCTGCCACGATCTTGTCGGGCCTGTCGGCGCGATCAGCAATGGCCTTGAGCTTCTCGAAGAAGAGAGCGACGAAGAAACACGCGCTTATGCGCTGGAACTCATTCAATACAGCGCCTCGGTCGCTAGAGCGCGATTGGAATATGCTCGGCTCGCTTTCGGTGCTTCCTCCGCTCTTGGCAGCGATGTGGATCTTAGCCATGCCGGCAACATCGCGCGCGCTTTCGTGGAGGAAGGTAAGCACAAGCTTCACTGGACCACTTTCCCCGGCGGTCTGGAGAAAACGAAAGTTCGCCTTTTGCTTACGATGGTGACCATCGCCATGCCCTCGATCCCGGCTGGCGGCGACATGATAGTGACGGTTACGGGGACGCCGGAGGCTGCGAAATTCGAGATTCGCTGTTCGGGTCGTGGCGCGCGCATTCCGGAAGGCATCACCGATGTGCTCGCGGGCAAAACCAGCGATATCGATCCCCGCTCAGTCATCGGCTATTATGCGGCCCGGCTCGCCGAAACTTGCGCGATGCCGTTAACGGTACGGAAAGACGGGACCAATATTGTCTTCATTGCTGAAAGCAATCGATAATATTAAGCCGGTGTACAAGCTTTTGCACCCGGCGACCATCTGGAGTTTTGTTCCCCCGTGTTGCGTCATTTTTTGTCAAGAGTCTCCCGGAAAAAGCTTTGCCTGGTCGCTGACCGCAGCCTTGCTATCCGCGAAGCCGCCGCTTTGATCCTAACCGATCTGCGATTCCATGTTGCACAGGCCGAAAGCGGCGAGGAAGCGCTTCGTGTCTGTCGCCGCAACGAGCCGGACGCCATCCTTGTCGAAGGCGCGATGGCGAGCGCGGACCGCTTCGCGTTCCTGCGGACGCTGGCAAAAAAACATACTCAAAGCCAGCCCAAAATCATTCTTTGTACAGCCGACCGCAACGCTTCCGAGATTGCCCTCGCCATCGAAGCCGGCGCGCATGAATACGTGATCAAGCCTTTCGACCGAAGCATACTGACTGCAAAGCTCGAAAAGCTTGGGCTAACGGCCTCCTGAAGCCAAATTCAGACGATTGATCCACGCAACTGTGTCTGAACGGGGCCGGGTCTGCTGTCGGCTCCAACTTATCTGCTTGATACAATTTACGCATGCGACGGCATCTCTCGCTAAGACGATACAGCACCGCTTTCAGCGCGATAGCGTAAATTGACACCTTTATTCTGAAAAATCGTTTACATATAAGTAAATTGATATTAATCAAGATTGTTTTCATTTGGTAATATGTTGAATTTCAATCTTTTGAAATGCCCTTCACGTTCAAGATAAGGGAGCAAACCTTACAAATCCGCTATTTTGACTTTCACAAGACTGCCGTTGGGCAGATAGCTTGGCTTGTCTAGGTCACGATGAGCAAAAAATATCCCTCGCGCTCCCGATTTTTCAGAGGACTGCTACAGCGCCAGACTTTTAGTCAGATCGGATATTGCGCTCCATCTGTTGGTTTCAATATCGGCTTTATCCGAAAACCGCTTGGCAATTTTCGGTCCGATGCTCTAGGCAGCGCCCCACCGAAATGATAAGGAATCGCGGCAAAGACGCGTCAGGCGATTTGTAACCCTCACATGAAGGATATCCATTATATGGCAAAGCTGAAGCCGGAGACTGCGCTGACGTTTGACGATGTCCTGCTGCGCCCGGCTCATTCCGACGTTCTGCCGACATCGGTGGATGTTTCGACGCAGGTTACCCGCAGTATCAGGCTCAATATCCCGATCATTTCAGCGGCGATGGACACCGTGACCGAGGGGCGTCTTGCCATATCGATGGCAAAGGCGGGCGGTATGGGCGTCATTCATCGCAATCTTGAGCCCGCTGAACAGGCCGAGGAAGTCCGTAAGGTCAAGAAATACGAATCCGGGATGGTTGTAGATCCGCTGACGATCCATCCCAATGCCACTTTGAGAGAAGCGCTGGACCTCATGAGCCGCAACGGTATTTCCGGTGTGCCGGTCGTGGAGCCTCCAAAAAACGGGTCTTCGGATCGCAAACTCGTCGGAATTCTCACCAATCGCGATGTGCGATTCGCAACGAATATAGACCAGCCCGTCTCCGAACTCATGACGAAGGAGAACCTGGTGACGGTGCGCAAAGGCGTGACTGGTGAGGACGCCATGCGGCTGTTGCATACGCACAGGATCGAAAAGCTTCTGGTCGTCGATGAGGGCTTTCATTGCGTCGGTCTCATTACCGTCAAGGATATCGAAAAAGCCCGCCTCTACCCGAGCTCTGCCAAGGATGAGCATGGGCGGCTTCTCGTCGCTGCCGCGACCACGGTGGGCGAGGCCGGTTACGAGCGCAGCGAGCGGCTGATCGATGCCGGTTGCGACATGCTCGTGGTTGATACGGCGCATGGCCATTCCAGCCGCGTGCTCGAAGCAGTGGCCCGGATCAAGCGCATATCGAATTCCATCCAGGTCCTGGCAGGCAATATCGCGACGGCGGAGGGTGCGAAGGCGCTTATCGATGCGGGCGCCGACGCAATCAAGGTCGGTATTGGGCCTGGGTCCATCTGCACGACGCGCATTGTGGCGGGCGTCGGCGTGCCTCAACTCACAGCGATCATGGATAGCGTCGAGGCCTGCCGGAAGGCGGGCGTTCCAGCGATAGCAGATGGCGGCATCAAATATTCCGGCGACATGGCCAAGGCGCTCGCCGCTGGCGCGCATGCCGTGATGATAGGCTCGCTGCTCGCCGGCACCGATGAAAGCCCCGGCGAGGTTTATCTCTATCAGGGGCGCTCTTATAAGTCCTATCGCGGCATGGGTTC
>CAYVJO010000024.1:0-2835 GCA_964451735.1 uncultured Hyphomicrobiaceae bacterium
CGATGTAAGGCACGATGACGCCAAGCCCGGGCGTAAGTGTACGGACATAGCGGCCAAGACGCTCGACCGTAAAATTGTACCCTTGCGGGATAACCTTGGCCGTGGCGATTACAGTCACCACGATCAAAATCAGCAGCACGAATGCAAAAATCGAAAAGGCCGTCATGGCAATGCCTCACCCGCAATGTCGACAATGGTACATGTAGGAAGCCGGCGCACAATAAAGAAGCATGAAGTGCTACGACTGAAGCTGTGTGAAGATGCTTTGCAAGGCTTGTTTTAGATCCAGCCCTGTAATTCCCGGCGTATATGGGAGGCAAGGAAATGAATGCCTTCCGAACTGTCATTGAGGCAAGGCAGCGCAGCATAGTCCTCTCCACCATGCTCCTGAAAGCTTTCCTTGCCCTCCATGGCGATTTCTTCCAGCGTTTCCACGCAGTCGGAGGCAAAGCCCGGGGTGATCACGGCCAGACGCTTGACCCCTTCGCTGGCAAGGCGCTCGATCGTCTTATCAGTATAGGGCTGAAGCCATTCCGCGCTGCCGAAACGGGATTGAAAGGTGAACAGAAGCTTCTTGTCGTCCCAGCCGAGCTTTTCCCTTAAGAGCCGAGTGGTTTTGGCGCAATGGCAATGATAGGGATCGCCTTTTTGGAAATATTCCAGCGGTAGTCCATGATAGGATGCAATCACAACTTCCGGCTCGAAATCGAGGGCTGCAAGTCCGCTGTGCATCGATTGCGCAAGTGCCTCGATATAGACGGGATCATCGTAATAGGGCGGCGCGACGCGCAAGGCTGGCTGCCAGCGCATCTTCTTCAAAGCATCAAAGGCTTTGTCACAAACCGTCGCCGTTGTGGCCGCGGAATATTGCGGATAAAGCGGCACAAGCAGAACCCGCTCGCAGCCTTGCTCCTGTAGATGCTTCAAGCGGGATGCGATCGAGGGATTTCCATAACGCATTCCCCAGTCGATGACGATCCGGGACTCGCCTTTGAAACTGGCCACCAGCTTCTGGGCCTGACTGCGGGTTGTTGTGCGCAAAGGCGACTCGTCCAATTCCTTGTTCCAGATCGACCGGTAAGCCTCGCCCGATGAAAACGGTCGCTTGGTGAGAACCGGCCCGTTGAGTATGAACCACCAGAGCACCGGATTGATCTCGATGACGCGCCGGTCTGAAAGGAATTCCTTGAGATAGCGGCGCATCGGCCAGTAGCTAGTCCCATCCGGCGTACCGAGGTTGACGATAAGCACGCCAATCTGTCCAAATCGAACGGGCGGATGATTGGTGGCGGAGGGATGAACCATATCGCGAGGCCAGCGGGGATTGTATTGCATCGTACAAACAGGTTTAGGAACCCGTTCTCCAAAGAGCAAGAGGGCGCGCACTTTTGTCATAGCGGTTTATGGCGTTCCAAAGGCGCGCGGAGTGAATTGGAATGAGATCGTGACAAGTAGCTCAAGACATTTTATCCACCTGAAATGAATTATGAGGTGCTATTGGGCTGGTCCCACGCTGCCCTGTAAAGCGTTTTGAATGAAATTACATGCCGCTCGTCTCTCTACGCTAAAAGGCATGGTCGTTATTTTATTTTAACTCTTAATGGGTTAATGCTTAGGCCATCGTGGCGTGAGTTCACATGCTCCCGCCTCGATTTTGACCTTTCCATGCGGCAATCAGCCAGCAAGGCGATGTCTGGGGCGGCCAGCTTGGGAGGCAAGGGCCGGACTATGGGGCGATTGGGGCAAGAAATGAGGTCGGGTCCGCAATTAAGCAGCGCGATAAGTGGCGATCGGCTCGAATTGACCGCCAGCGGATCGTGGACCGCGGTTTTCGCTGAAGCGCTTGAACCGCTGATCGAACGGCAAGCGGCAGCGGCGGCACGCTTGTCCTCAATGTCCATCGACATGACGCAGGTGCGAGAATTCGACACGTTCGGCGCATGGCTCCTCGAACGTCTGGTTCGAGTCTGGAGCAGCGCCGGCCGGGATGCCCGAATCGTTGGGCTGCCCGAGAAATACCGCCATCTCTTCGAGGAACTGCGTCAGACCAATCTGTCTGAAGCGCCAAGCAGCCGGAAACGCGCAGGCATTCTGACGTCGCTGGAACATCTCGGGCGCAAAACGGAAGAGTTCGGCCGCGAATTATTGCCATTCGTGAATATGTCTGGCGCGTTTGGCGCAGCCCTGGCGCGCAGTTTCATCCGCCCCGCCAGCTTCCGCCTCACCTCCACCATTCACCAGCTTGACCGCGTGGGATGGCAGGCCATACCGATCATTCTTCTGATCACCTTTCTCATAGGCTGCATCATCGCGCAGCAGGGATTCTTTCATTTCCGCAAATTCGGCGCGGACGCCTATGTGGTGGACATGGTCGGCATCCTCGTATTGCGCGAAATCGGGGTGCTGATCGTCGCCATCATGGTCGCGGGACGGTCTGGCAGTTCCTACACGGCAGAACTTGGTTCAATGAAAATGCGCGAGGAAATCGACGCGTTGCGGACGATGGGCTTTGATCCAGTGGCGGTGCTGATCCTCCCTCGCGTGCTGGCACTTGTGATCGCGCTGCCGATTCTGGCTTTTCTGGGCTCGCTGGCCGCCTTGTTCGGAGCCGGGCTCGTCGCCTCGTTCTACGGCGGCATGAGCCCGGAAATTTACATCGAGCGGCTGCGCGAGGCGATCACGCTGACGCATTTGAAGGTCGGTCTGATCAAGGCTCCATTCATGGCGCTCGTGATCGGGCTGGTCGCTTGCACAGAAGGCCTTCGCGTCAAGGGCAGTGCCGAGTCGCTTGGACTTAAGACAACGGACTCGGTCGTCAAAGCGATCTTTATGGTT
>CAYVJO010000024.1:2845-13627 GCA_964451735.1 uncultured Hyphomicrobiaceae bacterium
TGGATGGCCTTTTCGCCATCTTCTTCGCCTCGGTCGGGATGTGAGCGCCACTATGCCTGAAGCCATCATCAAAGTTCGCGATCTTGTCGTCGGCTTCGGGGAGCTGGTGGTTCTGAAAGGGCTTTCGCTTGACGTGGTCAAGGGCGAGATCCTTGGCGTTGTTGGCGGCTCGGGCGCGGGCAAATCGGTATTGCTGCGCACGATCATCGGACTTGCTCCAAGGCGTCGGGGCAGCATCGAGGTGCTTGGCGTCAAGCTCGACGGGGCAAGCGACGAAGAGCGGCGGGCGGTCGAGCGCCGATGGGGCATCTTGTTCCAGCATGGCGCGCTGTTTTCCTCGCTCACTGTGCGCCAGAATGTCCAGTTCCTGATGCGCGAATATCTCAATTTATCCGAAAGGCTCATGGATGAGATTGCGCTCGCCAAGCTGGAAATGGTTGGGTTGACGGCCCGGGACGCGGAGAAATTCCCCTCGGAGCTATCCGGCGGCATGACCAAGCGCGTAGCGCTCGCCCGAGCCTTGTCGCTCGACCCGGAAATCGTCTTTCTCGACGAGCCGACCTCCGGTCTCGATCCAATATCGGCGGGCGATTTCGATGCGCTGATACGGACGCTGCAGCAGACGCTGGGACTTACGGTTTTCATGGTGACGCACGATCTGGAGAGCCTTCATACAGTGTGCGACCGCGTCGCTGCACTCGCCGATGGCGTCGTCGTCGCCGAGGGCACCATGGACATGATGATGGTCTCCGAACATCCTTGGGTGAAAGCCTATTTTCGGGGCAAACGCGCCAGCATGATAGCGCCGGCGCCCCGCGCAACCGCATTGTAAGGGCCAAACATGGAAATACGCGCGCGCTATATATTAATGGGGGCTTTCCTGCTGGCGGTCATCGGCGGGGCATTCGGTTTCGTATATTGGCTTGAGAATGCCGGCGGGCTTCGCGACCGCGCCACCTATAATATCCGGTTCGATGGTCCTGTCTCCGGTTTGCTCAGCGGCTCGGCGGTGCTATTCAATGGCATCCGGGTGGGCGAGGTGACGGCTTTGCGCATCAGTGCAGACCGTCCTCGCGAGGTGCTTGCGCAAGTGGCCGTCGACCAGGCCACGCCGATCCGGGCTGACACCACCGTCGATCTCGAATATCAGGGGCTAACGGGGGTGGCGGCAATCGCTCTTACGGGCGGCGCGGGCGGTGAACCGCTCGTTATGTCGCCAGAGGGCGCGCCAACATTGGTGGCGCGAGCCGGAGCGGGGCAGAATGGCACGCAGTCCGCGCGCGAGGCGCTATTGAAGCTGCAAGACATCCTTGAAGACAATTCTCAGCCTTTCAAGGAGCTGATCGGCAATCTCAACGATTTCTCGGGCGCGCTGGCCCGCAATTCGGACAAGGTGGACGGCATCTTGTCCGGCCTTGAGCGCATGACGGGCGGAGCGCGCGGTCCCGACACCGACAAAGTGTTCGACATCCTGCCGCCGACAGCGTTCGGGTCTGATGCAAAGCCTCTCAGCGGCCAGCTTGCCGTGCCGTTGCCAACCGCGATCTTTCAGCTCGACAGCCAGAACATCATCCTTCGCGAAAGCCGGGAGGGTGCGCCCCTTCCCCTCGGGCCCCGCTGGGCTGACAATCTCACGCGCCTGCTTCAGTCGAAGGTCATCCAAAGCTTCGAAAACGCTGGATATATAAACAATGTGGGCAACGCAGACGCAATTACCGGCGATTACCAGCTGCTTATCGACATCCGGAATTTCCAGATCATCACAAAACCCGAACCGGTTGCCATTGTGGAATTATCAGCGAAAATTGCCGACACGGACGGGAAAATCGTTTCCGCAAAACTTTTCCAGGCGACCGCGCCGGCAAGCTCGGCGGAGTCCGAACCGGCCGTGAAAGCGCTCAACGAAGCATTCCAGAAAAATGCTCTCGATCTCGTCGCCTGGGTGCCCGGCGTCCTGACAGTGCCGGAAGAACCAGCCGTCGCACCCGTCGATCCAGCTGCGATTGCCCAGCCCGTTCCCGAAACGCCTCCCGCCGAGCAGAACTAAAGCTGTCCGTCATGATTTTCGAGGAAACCGATCTTCCCGGCGCATGGGTGATAGAACCGGCGCCTGTTCACGACGAGCGAGGCTTTTTCGCCCGAACATTCTGCGTCAGGGAGCTTTCCGCGCATAGGCTTGCAACCGAATTCGTGCAGCATTCCAGCTCGGTCTCACATCTGAAAGGCACGCTCCGTGGTCTGCATTTCCAGCGCGCTCCTCACGCCGAGGTTAAGATCGTAACCTGCTTGCGCGGCGCGATACTCGATGTGATCGTCGATCTGCGGCCCCGCTCGCCCACATTCCGGGCCTGGCGAGCCTTTGAGCTTACGGCGGAAAACCGGCGGCGCCTCTATATTCCCGAAGGCTTCGCGCATGGTTTCCAGACGCTGACCGACGATGTCGAGATCGGTTATCTGATCTCGGCTTATTATGAGCCCTCGGCTGCCGCCGGGGTACGGCATGACGATCCTGCATTTGGCGTCAAATGGCCGTTGCCGGTTTCCGTCATTTCGGACAAAGATCAGAACTGGCCGGATTTCTCCGCTTAAGGCTGCATATCCTGATCTGCCCGAGCAAGCAATCCATGCTCCTGAAGGACGCTGGCGGCCTGACGCACGATCTCAAATGGCATTGATGCGCGCTCGGCGATGTCCAGCAGCGAATGCCGCCCGTCGGACAGGTTTAGAACCCACAGCATCGCCATGTTTCCCGCCGCCGCGTTCCTGTCACCCCCGATTGCGCCGTAAAGACCGCGCTTGCCCAGTTGAGGCTCGCATTTCGGCGAAAGGTTGACCAGCCTCATATCGTGCTCGACGATGTCTATCGCCTGGAGAAGCACGCTGTAAGAGGCGGCAAGGTGCTCCGGCTTGATGAAGTCGAGATTGTCCGCGGACGTATGATATTCTGGAAACGTCCCGAAACGGCTGCGCTGAAACATACCGACAGAAAGATCGAAGCCTGGTGAGCAATATTGCCGCTCATCATAGCCATAGGGAAAGAAATCGAGGATCTCGGGTGACGGGAACGCCTGTTTCAGGACGTGGCTCATGGCTCGGTCGATTATGGCATCGCCACGGCGGCTTTTCTTGTAAGTCGGGCCGCCGCCATCCCCGACGCAGGACAGGGTGAGCCCATGCTTGATCAGCCCCGTCCGTGCCTCGTTTTGCGCCAGCCATGCGATCGCGCCAATGGTGCCGGGTGCGAATAAAAAACGGAAGCTAAGGCGGGTTTTGCGCGTTGTCAGCTCATTCGCCAGCAGAGCGAGCAACGCCAGGCCGGAGCAATTGTCATTGGCGAGCGAGGGATGGCAGACATGCGCGGAGAGCAAGAACTCGTCCTCCACCATACCGCGATGCAGATATTCGCCATAAGTCAGATGTCCGTCGTTGAGTGTTGCGTCGATGACTGCTTCGTAAATGCCGTCGGGAAGCGCTTCAAGCGCGTTGTGCGCCATGCAGAAGCCCCAGAGCTCGGCGTAATAGGATGTGCGATAGGGGATAAGGTCTGGCTGGTCCGGCAGTGTGAAGATATGCGCTTTCAGCTCGGCGAGTGGCAGTGTTGATCGGACGGGAACGCTGTAATTGAGCACATGCAGCGAATGCGCCTTGAAATCGACGACACGTTCGCCGGCATCATTTGCGATATAAGCGTCGCGAATCGTCCATTCGCGCGGTGCGGTCCAGTCGAAAAGCGGTGTCCCCGTTGGGATTTCTTGAACATCGAGAGGAATGTGCCGCCCAAGGATCCTAAGCGTTTCCCGGACGCCATCCCCCGTGATGCTTCGGCAGATCGGATAGAGTTCACTGGCGAGGGCGTAAATCCGCTCGCCAATCCGGAGCATATCCGCATCCAGTGCAACACCGGTCGCGCGCATGCCCGCTCCCACCGCTAGCTAGCCGCTGCCTCGACCGTTCCAGCCGTGCCGGCGCCGGTCAGGCGGAGATTGCCGTCGATAACGCCATCCGTCATCAGCTTCTTGATGTGGCTGATCCGCTGATAGCGTGGACCTTCGAACTCCTCAAGTGTCAGCCCCGAGGAGCGATAGGCATCGTAAAGCTGCCCAGCGCCGCGCCGCGCATCCCATTCCGTGTGGAAAGCAGGGAGCACGCGCCGGATTTTCTCGAAACTCACCCGGTAGGAGCGCTTATCGGGGCCAGCGTCGGACGCATAGTCCAGGCGGCAGCCCGGAACCACCTCGGCGACGATCTCGGCAAGGTCTCGTATGCGGTAATTATGCGCGCTATCGCCGACATTGAACGCTTCGCCCGAGACGGCTTCCGCGGGCGCTTCAAGCGCGGCCAGAAAGGCGCGCGAAATATCCTCGATATGGACGATGGGCCGCCAGGGCGTGCCGTCGGATTTGAGATAGATCAGCCCCTTGGTAACCGCCCACGCCACCAGATTGTTCAAAACGATGTCGAAGCGCATCCGGGGCGAAACGCCGTAAGCCGTCGCCGGGCGCAGGAAGACGGGGCAGAATAATTCATCCGCCATTGGAGCGATATCCCGCTCAGACCAGACTTTGCTTTGTCCATAGGGTGTCACCGGGTTGAGCGCACCGGTTTCATCGATCATGTCATCATCCGCCAGGCCGTAATTGCTGCAGGACGAGGCCATGATGAAGCGATGCACGCCCGCTGCCTTGGCGGTCCGGGCCAGATGCACGCTGCCATGATGATTAATACTGAATGTAACGTCCGGGTTGAGGTTGCCAAGCGGGTCGTTCGAAAGCGCGGCCAGATGAATGACTGCGTCGATACCGGTCATGTCGTCCGGTGTAACGTCGCGTATGTCCTTGCGCAACGATGGAACGGATAGGATCGCTCCACCAGCTTCATAGGTGCAGCGCGCATAAAGGTCACTGTCGCATCCGACAACGTCGTGTCCTGCTTTCAGTAGGAAAGGTGTCAGAACCGTACCAATATAGCCCAAATGCCCAGTAACAAGAACTTTCATCGGAATAACCTCGCCAAGAAATTCAGAAAGCAAACACGCCAAGTTCGCGCCTGCACGCTGTCGAATGATCTCATATCAATATTTCCCGCGACTTGCCGTAAAAACATCGTAAAAACACTAATACGCGTGTCAGGTGCATATCCGCAGTGCCCATCAAGTTCAATACGTTTTACGAAATAGGAGCGTCTGCGCTTGGCGCGTCGTACTCGCAGATAGACAAAAAGACGTATATTGGATGCACAAGTCGGTCATTCTGCTTTCGTTGTGACATGAGATTTTTGTAATCAGGCTCAGCGTGTCATGATGGGAGGGAACGTCATGCTGGCGCGCGGGTTTTAAAGCATATGCAATTGAAGAATGAAGGGATCGATCTATGAAAAAACGGTTTTTGGCTACCCTTTCGGCGGGGGTCATGCTGGCGGCGCTGGGAGTAACGGCTGGCGTGAACGCTCAGCAGAATAATACAGTCCGCGCAGGAATCCTGACCTGTCAGGTGAGCGGAGGAGCAGGTTTCGTATTTGGCTCCAGCAAGAGCCTGCAGTGCCGTTTCGAAGCGGCGGGTCAGCGCGAGGAAACTTATAGTGGCAGCATCAACAAATACGGGCTCGATATCGGCGTCACCGGACCCGCAACGCTGACATGGGCTGTGCTGGCGCCAACGGGGAATCTGGGAGAAGGCGCGCTTGCCGGGAATTATGTCGGAGCCTCGGCGGAAGCGACGGCCGGTATAGGCGGCGGCGCGAATCTGCTCGTAGGCGGCTCGAACGACACGATTTCGCTTCAGCCCTTAAGCATCCAGGGCCAGACGGGCCTCAATGCCGCGCTGGCCGTTTCCGAACTCGTACTGAACCCGGCCTGACAACATGCGCGAATGTAAGGGCGCGCCGTCTTGAGCGCCCTTCATTCCGTCTTTTCACACCAAAACCTGTACATCGCGTCGAAAATGCGTGGGCGATTCTCCTCGAAGGCGGCCCAGTTCGCCAGCGCGCCAGGCCAGCGGTCGGCGGGGAAGCGCTTCAGAAAGCCACGCATGATTGGCCCAGGCAAATGAAAACCTCTAAAGGCCAGTCCGTTCTGCACCATGAAGGACTCGATCTCGGAGAGGAAAACTGGCCGCTCATGCTCATGGAGCACGAGATCCCGGAATTCGCTTAGTGCATAGAAATCATGGGAGAACCTTAAGATGGCGGCGTCCTCGTCATCCCGGTCCATCAGGCTGCGCCGATAGCCGCGCGCCTGCTCATCGCCGCAAGCCGGCCCCGGAAAACCGGCTTCGCTGCGCAAAGCGGCAATGTTCTTTCGCGCAATCGCGCTGTAAAGCCCGGTTAGCATAATGCCGCCAGGGCGCAAAATTCCTGCTAGCGCCGACCAGCCTCTGAACGGTTCGGCCATGTGGTGGAGGACGCCGACGGCCTCGATCACATCGAACGGTCCCTCGCCGCTGCCGCCAATATCGAGCAGATCGGCTTGCGCAAAGCGAACGTTCTTCACACCGAAATCATCGGCTTTCGCCTTTGCATAGGCGAGGCTTTGGCGGCTGAGATCAATCGCGAGTACATCCGCTAAAGGCCCGTAACGGGAAGCGGCTGCCAAGGCGTGCTGGCCAGTGCCCGCGCCGGCAATCAGGATTTTGAAAGGCGCATCGAGAAAAGCAAGGGTTGCTGGCTCGAAGAAGCGTTCGAGCGAGGTCTTTGCGCTGCCCTCGCGAGGCATTTGCAAACTGTCCCAGCGCGGATAGGGATGCGCTTCATATTGCCTGGCCACTTTTTTGGACGTGACATCCTCGATCCGGCCAATCGAAGGTATGGTTTCCGCCAGCGTTTTCAATCGCGCCGCCTCGTCGAGCCAGCCTGCGAGAAGCTCGCCGAGCGCGCGTGGGCGGATGGAATGGCATTCGGCGGCAGTCAGCTCGCCCCCAACAGCATGGCTAGGCGAGGTATAGAGCAGGCGCAGCAACAAATGGCGTGACGCATTGGCCGCGCCGCCGCTCAAAGAGGCGGGATCGAGCGTCATTCCGGCAATCGCGTGCAACTCGTCCGGCTCGGCAACAAAAACATACTCATTGGTAAGACACTGGCGGATAAGCGCGATGACGAAGCCTATGAGCGCCTTATCCTCGAAGCGCTCCGGAAGCGTCTGCAGCAGCAGCACGCGACGCGCCGACGTCAGGAGCCTCTCAAAAGACGGGTCGCGATTTGGGGAGGCTGCGAGAGCGGCAAGCAGTAGCGGATGGGAAAGTGTTTTGTCCGTCCGGCGGAGAAGAAGCGAGCGTGCGGCGTCATAGGCATTGCCCGACCCGGCTTTCTCGATAGCCTCGCCAAGCGATGAGCCCGCCTGAAGGTGCCGGATCGCCGCCGCCGCGATGGGCTGTCTGTCGATGCCGTTGAAGCCAAACGCGGCGAGCAGACCATGCGGATCAAGCGCGCCGATATTCTCGATCCGGTAACGCCCGGTGAGGCGCGCCAGACTTTGTCCTGCCTCTTCCCAGGATGGACGCAGCCGCAGGGCTTGCGTCAGGAGCTGCGCCGCCTCGTCGATTTCCCCGACGCGCTCTTTCGCACTGGCAAGATTGAAAAGCACTGCGGGATTGCGCGGATCGGTCTCTCGCGCTTTCGTGAAAGCCTCGGCAGCGAGATAGACGTGGCCAACCAGAAAGGCTTCCCGGCCTTGCTTCATGTAGTCTTCGGAGCTTAGCCTGGCTCGGCGTGGCGGTGTCATTCGGCGATGCCTATCGGATCAACTGGGACATCTGAGTCTATGCCTTGCGCGCGAAATGGCAGAGCGTTCAGATATCCCGGCAAATCGATCCTGAAAAGAATTTACATGGGTTGGAAGCGTCACCCCGAACAACTAGCCGATCGCCGAACAAAAGCCAAGGGCACGTCTTGGTCTATCGCAGCGCCGGTCTTGCTCCTCAACAACCCTCCGGAGCGCCAGGACCGCGAGCAGGTTTGAAATTATCCTCCATGATTTCGATCAACCGCTCGTAGAACGGCTTCTCCGAACTTGGAAAGGTCACGCTCAGCACGTTGATTACCCGATTGGAGCACGAAAACATGACCTTCTGGTAATAGGTATTGTCCTCTCTGAAACCGGACAGGACGAACCAGGTGCCACCCGACGGCTGGTAATCGAGTCGGTCATACCCCCCAAACTCTTCGAGCAATACGCGGCGGTACTCCCGGGGGGAAAGATTGTCATCGTTGAGCGCGCCGAAGGCGACGATTTTCGCCAGCCCGTCCTCCGTCGTTAAAGTGAGGCCGCCGTCACCGTCCTGAGCATCAGCCGGCGCAAAGATCGCGGAGGGATAATAAAGACGATAACCGAAACGTGGATTTTCATATGTGACCCAGCGCTCCTCGGGCTTCGGCTTGAACTTGGCATGCGCCGGGACCACCCCCCACGCAATCAGCAAACCGATCGAGGCAACCACAAGCCTGCAACCCCACATCCGCATCGACTGACTTTTTCTCATCTCTGCCCTCTTGACTGCACGAACCTGTCGAGCGCGTCCGGCTGACGGAGCAAGCGCACTCACTTTTCATATATGAAGGATCGCACGAACAGTTCCCCGCCAAGGTAAAAATATTGTCATCCTAATTACAGACACGCCGGGCATTTACAGCGGGAAGCGCTTAAAAAACCTCCAGCTGATGTCAGCGGCGGAAATATCCCTGTTGGCTGGCCCGCCCAGCATCGACTGCAAGAATGGGCGGTTGCCGATCTCGGCTCCTGGCGGTAGATGACCGCCGCCTTCAACCGTCAGGAGAACGACGGCCCCATCGGAGCGGCAATCGTCATATTGGCGCGCCGCGACGGTCGATCCGTCCGTGGCGTCCCGATCTGGGAGCGGTTTCATCTGGGCGTTTTCACTGCATTTGTTATGCCGTCGCCAGAATTCGACCGTATCCGGCGTCGAGAGAACCTCGCCGCGTTTGAAAAGCCGTCCGATCTCACCGCCTTCCCAAGGCACGAGCGGGTCGTCCGTGGCATTGATGATCAAAATCGGGGCAGTGCCGATGCGGGGGCACTTGTCGGCGACATTGACCGGCATGCTTGCGATCACGGCGGCATATGCGGCGAATATCCCAGGCGCTTCGCAGGCAACCCGATAGGCGAGCATGCCGCCATTGGAGACGCCCACGAGATAGAGGCGCTTCGGGTCAGCCACGCCCTCGCGGACAAGATAACCGGCAAGCCGTCGAATGAAGCCGACATCGTCGGGCAGACCGTCATCAGCGATGCGGCCATCGTTCCAGCGGCGCTTGAGACCGTTCGGATACACAATGGCGAAGCCGCCTTTGTCAGCGATCCGGTCCATGCCGAAAATGCTGCGCATGGACTTGCCGTTCATTAGCCCGCCATGCAGCGCGATAACGGTTGGCAAAGGCTGGCCGGGTTTGCGTCCCTCGGGCAGCACCGCCATGAAACTTCGCTCCCGGCCATCCCATAATATGGCGTCATAGAAGGTTTGAGCATAAGCTGCCTGCAAGTACAGAGAGGCAAAACAGGCGCTTAGGAACAAACCAGATGTCCATCGTGAGCATTTATTGACCATTACGGGCGATCCTTCGAGCGTTGAACACGATCTGGCGGAAGCGTTCACGAAAAGCAGCCCATATTATGGCTGCGGCATGAGGCTTGGGTAACTTTGGCGCGAGCGGCGTTGTGAACCATTGCGGCAAATGCTGCAGCGCGATAATGCTTACAAATATATGACGAGGAGACCAAATCACATGGCGAAAGCCGAAGCGCCAGCGGCGCGGCCTTTGTCGCCGCATCTGACGATTTTCCGCCCCTACGTGAACATGATGATGTCGATCGCTCACCGCATCACGGGCGTGGTTAACTATTTTGGAACGATCCTGATCACCACTTGGCTGGTCGCGGCGGCCGCAGGTGCGGAAAGCTTCCAGAGACTCAGTGAAGTAGCAGGCTCGCCTGTCGGCCTGTTCCTTCTCTTCGGCTTGACCTGGTCTCTGGTGCATCACGCTCTCGGCGGCATTCGACATTTCATCTGGGATACAGGACGCGGCTTCGGCATCCCCACCGTTCGCGCGCTGTCCTGGGCGACGATCCTAGGCTCCATGTCGCTGACGGCGCTGATCTGGTTCATCGGACTTTCGCGGTGGGGGGCACTGTGATGCAAAACTACAGAACCTCGCTTTCGCGCGTCAAAGGCCTCGGCTCGGCCCAGTCCGGCACGGAGCATTTCTGGTCACAGCGCGTCACGGCGGTAGCCAACCTCTTTCTGCTCATCTTCGTCATCACCTCGGTGATCCAGCTTGCGGGCGCGCCCCTCAGCGCTGTGCGCGACTATTTCGCCTCGCCTTTCGTGGCGGCGTTTGCCCTGCTTTTCGCACTGTCGGCGGCCTACCATATGCGTCTTGGCATGCAGGTAATTATCGAAGATTACGTCCACAAGACCGCATCGAAGATGGCACTTTTGCTTTTGAACACGTTTTTTAGCGCTCTGATCGCGCTGACCTCGGTGGTGGCGATCGTGAAGCTGAGCTTGGGAGCTTGACCATGGCGGAAAACGGTACGGGGAATGGCGCCAGCGCTCTGCGCACAAATGGCCGCGCCTATCCGATAACAGACCATACATATGATGTCGTCGTCGTTGGAGCGGGCGGTGCCGGTTTACGCGCAACACTTGGTTGCGCCGAAGCAGGGCTGAAAACGGCCTGCATCAGCAAAGTCTTCCCGACGCGCTCACACACCGTCGCGGCGCAAGGCGGCATCGCGGCCGCTCTCGCCAATATGGGACCGGACCAATGGCAGTG
>CAYVJO010000025.1:0-13537 GCA_964451735.1 uncultured Hyphomicrobiaceae bacterium
CCGCCCTTGTAATGGCAAGGCCAAAGTTGGAACGGCTGGCCTTACTGACGGTTAAAGCGGTCAGCACATGTCCCGACCCGGTCTGACATCCAGCGTCCGAAATGACTCGGGCGGTAGGCCGCTTTCGCGCCGCTCGACCATATGTATAAAAGCCACCTCGATGTCGCGCGCATAGCGATCCGTATCGAAGAGCGGCGCGGTTTTTTGCGCGCTAACCAGTTTTTGCCGCACGCTGTCCAGCGCGCCGCGATCTGATGCAAACCGCAAGGCGAGCGCTTCATAATCCGTAAGGGTTTCCGCGATCAGCTCAGGCAGGCCGCAAGCACGCAACAGACTGGCCGCCACGCGCCCAACAAAAACCTCTCCAAGGCATGTGACTACCGGTAGGCCGGACCATAGCGCCTCGCTAGCCGTCGTATGCGCATTAACCGGCAGATTGTCGAGAAACAAATCAGCAAGGGCGTACCGGGCGAGATGCTGCGCGCTAGGAATTTTCGGTGCAAAGACGACTCTGGCCGGATCAAGGCCGAAAGCCACGGCCTCACGGCATATATTGCCCTTTGCAAGTTCGTTAGCGTCGAGCAGCCAGAGCACGCTCTCCGGTATTTGATGCAGCAAGCGCATCCATATGGCAAAGATGGGCTCGGTGATCTTGTAGGCATTGTTGAAGCAGCAGAACACGAACGCGCCATCCGGCAAGCCGCAATCGGCGCGGGAGGGGGCGCCCAACGTCTCTCGTTGCCGGTCGTTCGGCTGGTAGCAATGCTGAAGGTGCACGATCTTCTCGTCGAAGTAGAGCTGATGCTCGAAGGGGGCGACGACGGGATCGGCAATGATATAATCCATGAAGGGTGCGCCCATCGTACTTGGATAGCCGAGATAATTGACCTGGATCGGAGCCGGGCGCATCGCCAGGATCATGGACCGGGCGTTGCGCGTGTACCCTTTCAGATCGATGAGAATGTCGATGCCGTCTCTGGCGACCAGACCCGCCGCTTCCGGATGTGAAATGTCTCCGATCAAGTGGAACTTGTCGAACGACGCCGTTAGCCGTGTACGCATGGGGCTCCTGTCGTCCGGGCTATGGCAGTAGGCAAAAATCTCGAAGCGCTCGCGGTCGTGGCGCTCGATCAACTCGGCTATGAGGCTCGCGGTCGCGTGCTGGAAAAAATCGGACGATAGATAGCCAAGGCGGATACGTTTTTTCCCTGTCGCGGCCATGCGTGGCTGGCTGTCCTTGGCCAAGTTCTGAAGCTTGAACCCGCTCGCCCATGACCGCGCAAGCGCAAGATGATCCGCCGGACCGCACGCCATTGCGAGCGCAGAGAAGGGCGGCATCCGCTCTCCGCTGGCAATGATCGCATCGACCGCGCGCCGTTCCTCCTCGTCCAGCCCTTTCCAGCCGCAAATCTGCCGGCGCAAATTGCAATAATCGTAAAGACCCTCCGGCGGCGGCGTCCCGCAGGCTTTCATCATCTTGCAATAGACTTCGAGAGCCTCGGTAAGCTCTCCTTGGTCTTTCAGGATGCTGCCAAGATAGACATAAGGAAAGTCCTTTTCTGGAGCCAGGGCCAACGCGCGCTTCAAGACGGCGATCGCGCCCCGGGATTGCCCGAGATGATGGAGCAGCAGACCGAGATTAGCCAGCGCCTCGGGAAAATCGGGCCTTACGGCGAGCGCGTCGGAATAACCGCTCAAGGCCTCTTCATAGCGCCCGAGGGCCTGAAGCGTGAGCGCCCGGTTGCAGTGGGCCTCGACACAGGCAGGATCGGCTTGCAAGGCGCGCTCGTTCGCTGCCAGCGCGTCCTCCAGCCGCCCCTCGGAGCGAAGAAGATTGCCGAGCCGCGTATGGACGAGTGCGAGGTGCGGGTTAAGCTCCAGGGCCCGGCGGTAGGCGCGCTCGGCGTCAGCCTGCTCGCCCGTGCGCGACAACAGCAACCCACATAAGCCGTGCGCTTCCGCCGCGTCCGGCGCAAGCCGGATCGACGCATCGCACGCAAAACGCGCCTCCTCCAGACGACCCAGTGCGATCAGCGCCTCTCCTCTGCCTATCTGAGCGGCGGCGAGATTAGGCTGCAAGCAAACAGCTTTGCCATAAGCCTTTTCGGCAGCTTTTTGGTCCCCATGGCGCAGGAGCAGATCGCCGAGATTGCTATGCGCGGCGGCAAAATGGGGATCAAGCGAGATAGCCTTGCGGCAGACCTCGATCGCCTCGCTGTCACGGCGGAGATGCATCAGGACTACGGCTTGATCAGAGAGGGCTTGCGCGGAGCGGGGATTTAACGACAGAGACTTTTGCAATAGGCCTATGGCGTCGTCGCTATTGCCGAGTTGATGCTCGATGATGGCGAGATGATGCAAGGCGATGGCGTTTTGCGGGTTCGCGGTCAGAAGCTGGTGATAAGCGGCGCGAGCATCATTTAGCCTGCCAGCTTGGAGCAGCTGAACCGCTGCCATGAGTTCCTGATGCGCCAGCATTGCCGTCATGTCCGGCTTACTGGCTTTGCTTCGGCGCGTCATCCGCCCCGCCTCAGTGATTGAAAGAAGTATTCAATACATCAAATAATTGCATCGCGCTCACCAAAATAATGGTTTTGCCTGGCCAATAGCGGCTTGAATGCAGGGCTTTAGGTAGCGCCCGATCTGCCTCCTGAAAGGCTTAGCCAAAACACGGAAATCACTGATGGCTCTTCGATTCCGGTATTGGCTTTCGATGGTCGAGAATGTGGTCTGCAAATATTGGAATCGAACCGCTGGCGTCCGCGCGGCCTTGTGTTATAAGCCGGGAATGGCAATCACACTTCATAGGGGCGACCTGCCCGACGGGCTTATTTTCGGTAACAGTGTCGCCGTGGATAGCGAAACTATGGGACTGGACCCTCGCAGGGACCGTCTGTGTCTCGTCCAGCTGTCGCGGGGGGACGGCGACGCGCATCTCGTGCAGCTCCGGCCGGATTTTCGCGCCCCGAACCTCGTCAAGCTGTTGAAAGATCCGGCGATTGAAAAGATTTTTCATTATGGCCGCTTCGATATTGCGATGTTCGACAAATATCTCGGCGTGCTGACAACGCCTGTCTACTGCACCAAAATCGCCTCTAAACTCACCCGCACGTACACTGACCGTCATGGGTTGCGAGACCTTTGCCGCGATCTTCTTGGCATCGAAATATCGAAGCAGCAGCAAACGTCGGATTGGGGCGCATCGGAGCTTTCGGAAGAGCAACTCGCTTATGCCGCATCCGACGTGTTATATCTGCATCAGCTCAGATTGGTGCTGGATGGCCTGCTTGCGCGCGAAGGACGACGAGACATCGCAGATGCGTGCTATCGTTTTCTGCCTATGCGTGCGCGCCTGGACAATCTCGGCTGGGACCAGGAAGAGATTTTTCGCCATTAGGTGTGTGCGGGCGATAACATTTCGTTGCTTATGCAGCTTTTGTCTTGAATTTGCGGAGCTATGGCGCTGTGTTAATGTTCATTCAAGCGGGATATTGGAATCAGCGCAGTGCACACGCCATTTCATATAGTGGACCGTTAAGATGGCGATTACGACACAACTTCATCCCGCTGCAGCGCGCTTCGCCGGGCTTCCGGATGCAGGCGACCGGGTCAAGGAGTTCAAAAAGGCGAAACGCCATAGCGTGAATGTCCGGCTGATGCGGTTTCTGCTACCGGTCATAGCTGCATGTATCGGCGGCCTATATTTTGTTCCCACCCGGATTGCAGTCGAAATCGATGGTGGCGAGGCGAGTGTGGAGTCTGTCGATCTGTCTCAAGGCGGCCTTAAAATGGTGAATCCCAGGATCAAGGGCGTACATGAGAAGCATGGTATCTACGACATCCGGGCAGAGAATGCCACGCAGCAGGTCGAAAATACGGATCTAATTCGTTTGAACGTCATAACAGCTGACCTCGTTTCACAAAAAGGTGAAAAGACGAGCTTCGTTGCTCCCTCGGGCCTCTTTCACTCGAAAAAAGAAGAACTCATTTTCGATAATGGTGTAACGATCGGCGGAAATGCGGGTTTTTCCGGCAAACTCAAGACGGCAACCGCTTTTTTCAAGAGCAACACATTGATCTCGACCGATCCGGTCGAGTTAGGGTTTTTCGACAGTTCGATCAAAGCCCGCTCGATGACCTTTTACTCCAGCGAAGGACGGGCCATCTTCGAAGGTGGCGTTAGCGTACACCTTGAACGCAAGCTGGGGGGCAACAAGGAATGAAACAGGGCGAGAACTCAGGAATGCATGAAAAATCGCGGGCTATTGGCCTGGCATTCTGGATATCGACTATAATTGCGGCCATGCTGTCCCCTTCAGCATCAGCTCAAGCGCCAGGTAGCACCCTCGCCACGAACTATGCAGCGAATTCGGATAAGCCGATCGACATTGTTGCCGACGTCCTGGAAGTCGATGATCAGAAGAAGATCGCGGTCTTCAAAGGCAATGTCTCCGCTACTCAGGGCGATTTCAACCTTCGCGCCAAAGAGCTTCAGGTCACCTATGCCGCCAAGGAGAAAGAGGCAACCGAGCAACCGGTGGCTTCCGGGGGGCTCGTTCCGGGAGGCGGGGCAGATATCACCCAAATCGACGCCAAAGGCAAAGTCCTCGTTCAAACCAAGGATAGTCAGACGGCGACGAGCGATTGGGCCATTTTCGACGTGAAAAAACAGCTGGTCACGATAGGCGGCGATGTCGTCCTCACCCAAGGCACCAATACGATAAAAGGCAGCCGCCTTGTCATCGATCTGAAAAGCGGGCTAAGCCGTTTCGAGACGGGGGGCGATATAGCGGGCGCGAGCGGCGGGCAGGTGAAAGAAAGGCTTAGAGCGATTTTCACCCCCAAAAACCGCCCGGAAGTAGCCAATTGACCACGGATATGCGCTTGCACGATTCCCTGCGTGTGAGTTGCGGCATTTCTTGATGTTGCAAACCTTTGCTTATCCAAAGCCGCCGTCACTGTAAGTATGCATTCGCCGCTGGGCCGGAGCCTAGCGCGGATACAGCTTGCCGATCTTTCTGAAGCCGCAAATTTCGCATTAACCTTTTACGCGCTTGCCACTATGGTCTTGGCGTGGGTGTTTGAGAGCGTTGGACCTTTAATCAGAATCGGCTATGGCGCTCTATCTGTGGGTTCCAGCATCGGACCGAAAACCGCTTCGCACTTTTCGGTCCGATGCTCTAAAATCTTTCGAGTGGCTTAATGGCGATCATGGACAGGCAAAATCCTTCGGCGCAGCGATCCGGACCCTCGCAGCAAGTCCGCCGACTTCATCCGGACCAGGCACGCCGTCGTCCCGCCTCAGTCGAAAATCAGCTATCGGCCTCCGGCCTCGTCAAAAGCTTCAAGCAGCACACAGTCGTCAAGGGAGCGAGCCTTGTGGTTCGCAAGGGCGAAGCCGTTGGGCTCCTCGGACCCAACGGCGCAGGAAAGACCACGATATTCTACATGATTACCGGACTGATTAAGCCGGATCAGGGGCAAGTCGTCATCGATGGGCATGTGGTCACAACGCTTCCCATGTACCGCCGGGCGAGGCTCGGCATTGGTTATCTGCCACAAGAGGCCTCGATTTTCCGCGGGTTGACCGTGGAGCAGAATATCAGCGCGGTTCTTGAGGTCGTAGAGCCCAACCGTCGCGAACGCGAGCGGCAACTGGACGCCCTGCTCGACGAATTCCGCATTGCGAGGCTGCGTAAATCGCCGGCCATGGCTTTATCTGGGGGCGAGCGACGCCGTCTTGAAATCGCTCGGGCGCTTGCGAGCCGTCCGTCCTACATACTGCTGGACGAGCCTTTCGCCGGTATCGATCCCATCGCCATCGGCGACATCCGCGCCCTTGTGCGCCATTTGACCAAACGCGGGATTGGTGTTCTCATTACAGATCATAATGTTCGCGAAACTTTAGAGCTGATCAACCGGGCCTATATCATTTATGATGGTAGGGTCTTGACGGAAGGGTCGCCAGCCGAGATCGTCGCAAATGAGGATGTCAGGCGCCTTTATCTGGGAGACATGTTCTCGAATTAACTTAAGTTTCGCGTTGTCGCGTTCAAGGTGGAAGCGTTATCTTGCTTCAGGCAAAGCTAGAGTTCAGGCAGACGCAGTCGCTCGTCATTACGCCGCAGCTGCAGCAAGCCATAAAGCTTTTGCAACTCTCCAACCTCGATCTGATCGCCTTCCTTGAACGCGAAATCGAGCAGAACCCCCTCCTGGACTGGGAAGATAGCGACGCGGACCAAACTTTGCGCTCAGATCGCATGCCAGCAGGCGAAGCCACCGATACAGGTGCGGCCGGGGCATTGGAGATAAGCGGTTTCGATGAGGCCGGAAGCGTTTTCGAGCATCATGGTTCAGGCTCTGACGAGCGGCCGGACCTCTTGGTAGAGGCCGATTTTCAAGCCGCGCCTCCCTTCGAGACGCTCTCATTGCGATCGGCTGGCAACGGGGCCATAGCTGGCGATCAAGCCCGCCCTGAGGACTATGCCGCTGCGCAGACGAACTTACGCGATCATCTGAGGCAACAGCTCTGCATCACTATTGCCTCCCCCGTCGAACGACTGATCGGCTATTACCTTATCGATCTGATCGACGAAGCGGGATATGTCCGCGAGCCCGTCGAAGCCATTTCAGAGCGTCTGGGCGTACCGTCCGAGAGCGTCGAGAGCGTTTTGTTGGTTATTCAAGGGTTTGAGCCGGTCGGCGTCGGAGCCCGCACGCTGGCTGAATGCCTCGCCCTTCAGCTCAAGGATGTGAACCGCTACGATCCCGCGATGGCAAAGCTCCTCGATCATCTCGACTTGCTGGCGAGCCATGACATGGCGGCCCTGCGCCGGCTATGCGGCGTTGATCAGGATGACCTTTGCGATATGATCGCCGAAATCCGGAGCCTCAATCCAAGGCCGGGCCATGAGGTCGGCTTTGCGCCTGTCGTAAGCGTAATCCCTGACATACTTGTTGATCGCGACCGGTCTGGCGGCTGGAGCGTCCAACTCAATCCCGAAACACTTCCAAGAGTATACGTAAACCACGAATATTATTCCGTCGCCAGGCGTGCTGTGCGCTCCGAAAAGGACAAAAGCTATCTTCGCGGCTGCATCGCAACGGCGAGCTGGCTTGCCCGTAGCCTGGATCAGCGAAAGCGCACGATGCTGAAAGTCGCCCATGAAATCGTGCGGCGGCAGGAAGCCTTTCTGGAGCATGGCGTGCGCGGTCTGCGACCACTTGCATTGAAAGACGTCGCGGAGCGGATCGGGATGCACGAATCGACTGTTAGCCGAGTAACATCCAACAAATACATCCAAACGCCGCGCGGCACATTCGAACTGAAATATTTTTTCACATACGCAATTCAGTCGTCTGGATCGGGCGAGGCGCATTCTTCGGAAGCCGTCAAGCACCGTATCAAGGAGCTGATCGACAATGAATGTCCAGCGCAAATACTCTCCGACGATAAAATCGTAACGATTTTGGAAAAAGAGGGAATTGATATCGCGCGGCGTACAGTTGCGAAATATAGGGAATCGATGCGGATCTCATCATCAACCCAGCGACGGAGGGTCAAGAATTCCGCAATGCGTCACGCCTCTTTGGCGCAGGAGAGATGAAAGCGCGCGTATCGTAAGGACTCGGATAGATTTACTGCTTAATATCGTCAAAGTCGGATGGCTATAATTGTCCTGTTTGACATCGCATAGGCTCTAGAATACCGTCCGCAGCATTGGCAGTAAAGCGACAGGTTGCTTTGCACAAGCTCTTGCCAAATATCGCCGGAATAAATTGGCCAGAATTGGCAGATCAATAACTCAAGCGATTAAAAAAAACATGGTCATTCAAGTTACCGGAAAAAATATCGATCTAGGGACCGCTCTTCGTAGCTATGTTGCGGAAAATTTAGGGAGAACCCTTGAAAAATATGACAGCCGGGGTGTTTCGGCGAATATCTTCATTGAAAAGGAACACGGCCAATTCACAACAACATGTACCGTGCGCCTAGCGTCTGGGCTCTCTTTACAGGCCAAGGGAACGGGCGCGGAGGCCCATCCGAGCGTCGATGAGTCTATCGAGCACCTGGAAAAACGTTTGCGCCGTTACAAACGCCGTTTGAAAGACCATCATCAAAACGCCTCCAGCAAATCGGAGGTGGCACCTATGAACGCGGTGGACTATGTTATAAAAAGCAGCGATGAAGACGAGACTTCCGAGGTGACGGAACTCGCCCCTGCCATAGTGGCTGAAACGCAGACGTCGATACACGAATTGTCGGTGGGGGACGCGGTTATGGCTATGGATCTTGCTGAAAAAGCGTTCTTCATATTTAAAAATGCCAGCAATGGCAGGTTGAATGTTGTTTACAGGAGAGATGATGGCCATATCGGCTGGATCGATCCTGGCGGGATTTCAACGCAATAGGACCGTAACGGCGAGTGTATCAAGCATGATATTGAGAACCAGGCGCCGTCCCTTTACGGAATGGACTTGTAGACTCGGATGTTATGTCAACTTGATATGCTGGCAAAACCTCTGATTTGAAACCTTGAACTCGAAAAGCAGCGCAGCTGTATTTGTTCGCTTTAAAACTCATTGCGCACAATCTTGAACTCAAAACGCTTATCGTCACGGGAGCGTGTGGAAAGACAAATGGATCTGAATGATCTCATCACCCCTCACGGCGTGATACCGGCGCTGAAGGCCACGAATAAGAAACAGGCTCTTCAGGAATTATCGATCCGGGCGTCGAAGCTGACAGGCATCGATGAGCACGAAATCTTCAACACGCTGCTACAGCGTGAGCGTCTTGGCTCGACAGGCGGTGGGAACGGGAAAGCTATTCCACACGGCAAAATTTACTCACTTACACATATTGTCGGGCTTTTTGCACGCTTGGAAGAGCCGATCGATTTCGATGCGATTGACGAAGAGCCTGTCGATCTCGTCTTTCTGCTTTTGGCGCCTGAAGATGCCGGCGCTGACCATCTCAAAGCGCTTGCGCGTATTTCACGTCTGATGCGTGAGCCTGCCGCGGTGGAGAAGCTCCGAGCGTCACGCGAAAAAGAAGCCCTTTATGCTGTTTTGACAGAACCTGCCGCATCGCATGCGGCGTGATCGCATCCCAGCATAGCTTCTTAACGCTGAAATTGATGCCAGATATTTAAACTGTAACGCCTAAATTATATAGCTCTTGCGAGAGCAGAATAATGTATGTGCTTGCCTTCAAGTAGCTACGCGTCATCTTAAGGCAAGCTGAAACGCTGATCTGGGTAAATCCAGTTTGGATTGCGTATCTGCCCTTTGTTATTTTTAAAGATTTGTGTGTATTTCTTGCCGTCACCATAGTGTCTTCGTGCGATATGCCACAAAGTGTCGCCCCGCTTAACAATCACCACACCAGATTCCTTTTCATCTCCCTTTAAAATCTCCGGTTCGAGTGGCGAACCGTTGGCTAGAGCCATTCTCTCGGCGCTTTCCGAAACGGCATCGCTTGCGGTAGGCGTAGTATTAAGTGCATCGGATTTTGCTTTATCGTCATCGGCAAACGCAGTTATCGTCGTCGGCGGCGCGCGCTCAAAATCCACCTCTGCGCTCAACACCACTGTGTCACCCTGATCTGCAAACAAATCAGCCTTCAAAGCGTGACGTCTGCCTTTCAACTCTTTGTTCGACGAAAAAGTCCAGTTCCCGGTTGCATCGGCAGTTACGGTGCCCAAGTGCTCATTATCAATAAAAAGAGCGATGCGCGAGCCCGGATCGGCGCGGCCAGTCATGAAGATCATGCTCTTCTCACTGGCATCCTCATAATCGACCGAAGCAAAACTTAATTGGCGAGGGATTTGAACAGGTTCCTCGATTTTTGGCTTTGGCTGTGTCAGAGCGGCCGTCTCAAGCCCGCTGCTGATCTGCTTCTTAGGTTCTGTATCTTGCCAAGACCCAATGGAAGCGGCTGTTTGAGGGGGCGGCATTTGCAAAACCCGTGTCGCCTTGCCTTCTTCGGTCAGGGCGACAAGAGGCTGGCCGGCCGTTAGATCGGCAAGCGACAAAGCCAGACGCTGTTTCGAAAACAGCGTCGTCTCTCCCTCGGGCGATTGCGCGCTCAGCTCAAGGGAATGCTCCCCCTTGGCCAATCGCGTCGTGGCCTCGATGATCCACTCGCCATTATCGTCTGCCGTTGCGCGGCCGATTTCATTATTGTCGCTCTCAACGATAACGGTCCAGCCAGGTTTCGCCTGACCCGCCATGATGATCGAGCCATCGGGTTCGGCCCGTACGATGTCGAAGCTTGGGCGGCCTTCATCCGTATGTCCAGCCGGGAGTGACCCAGGTGTATCGGGAGCCTTTGCGATCGGTGCGCTATCATGATCCCACAGGTCGTCCAGCCATCCAGAACGCAATGAATAAAAGCCGAAGCCGCCAATCACAGCCAGCAGCAGAATAACAAGCATTAGCTTGGCTTTGCGCATCGCCCTCAACCTTTTCTTGCTGTCCAAGCCATCCGCAAGATTAAGTGCGGCGCAGGCTCGAATTTCAATCTTATTGCAGGGGATTGGCCGGGCCGGGTTACGCCAGCCAAGCATCTATTGGACGCATTCAGGAGTGAGGAAACGCTCTTATGGATCATTTCTCATCTTAAATCATAAAAACCGCCGACGGCCAAGACCGGGCGTTCATCAACTTTTGCCTAAGATGGACCAAATTAGCAGAGAACCAGGCAAAAAAGTGGGAGCCTTCGGTGGTCAACAACAAGAAATGTCAGGCGATTGAGGGATTTGAAAGTCGATGAAAAAAGCATCCATAAAAAATATTTGCGTGTATTGCGGCGCTGGTACGGGAGCCCATCCAGCCTATAGCGAGGCGGCGCGAACGCTTGGACGGGCGATGGCGGAAGCTGGGATCGGGTTGGTCTATGGCGGCGCAAGCGTTGGACTCATGGGAGAAATCGCCAAAGCCGTTCTGGATGCTGGTGGTAATGTAACAGGTATTCGTCCGCCTGATCTGCCAGTTCATGAATTGCCTCTGGACAAAATCCAGGAACTCATTCAAGTGCAGACACTTCATGAGCGCAAAATGATGATGTTCGAAAGGTCAGATGCATTCGTAGCCTTGCCTGGAGGTGTTGGAACGCTTGAAGAACTCGTCGAGCAGATAACTTGGGTCCAACTTGGCCACCATAGCAAGCCTGTTCTGATTGCGAATATCAACAATTATTGGAACCCCTTAATTGAGCTTTTCGAGCAAATGCGCGACCTCGGCTTCATCAGTTCAAATCTGGGTTTGAATTATCTGGTTGCCCAGCGTGTGGAGCAAATCCTGCCGCTGCTGCAAGCTTCATACGATGCCGGTAATGCTGCGCCGGAATTAACGAGGCGGATTGTGTAACCCGAATGCAGCTGCCTGATCGGAAAACGGCTGTGTCTTTTCGGCTCACGAAACGGCCGTTTTCCTTAGTCCGCTCTCGCTAAGCGCCCTTGGCTGCCCATATAGTGATGCATGGCTTTCGACGATGAAAAACTGGCGCTTGAGGCTGCCAAAAAACGCAACCTCTCGCATTCCATTATCCTGGTCGGCGGTATCGGGGCGATCACGGTGGTTTGCGCCTGGGTGCTTTGGGGGGCGAATGGCGTTTTGTGGTCTTTTGTGGCCATCGTGCTGTTGCTGCTCCTCAGTCCGCGCATCGCCCCAGAAGTCATCATGCGCATGTATAACGCAAGGCGAATACGGCCCGAAGACGGCGCGCCGATCGCGTTTGCCGTTAAAGAGCTTGCCAAGCGAGCGGAGCTATCATCCCCGCCAGAGCTCTATGTCATACCGAGTTCTGTAATCAACGCCTTCGCGACGCATGGCGAATCGGGAACCATCATTGCCGTCACGCAGGGCCTGCTGAACCGGTTGGACTCGCGAGAACTCGTCGGCGTGCTGGCGCATGAAACCGCCCATATCCGCCATAAAGATCTCTGGATCATGAACCTTGCCGATACGATGAGCCGCTTCACCTATTTCATGTCGATGATGGGCGTGCTGCTGTTTCTGTTCAGCCTGCCGCTTGCGTTGATGGGCGGACAGCCCATCCCGTTTCTCGGGATTTTGCTTCTGTATTTCGCACCGACGGCGACGGGATTGCTGCAACTTGGCCTTTCGCGCGCCCGTGAATATGACGCTGACCTCGAAGGCGCCCGCCTTGCAGGCGATACGGAAGGTCTAGCGCGCGCACTTGAGAAGATCGAGACCTTTCAGGGCCGGGCCTGGGAGACGATCTTCCTACCAGGCCGCAATGTGCCAGTTCCCTCGCTGCTCCGGACGCATCCCCCGACGAATGAACGCATCGCGCGGCTTCGGGCGGTCTCTCGGCTTCAGCGCCAGCCCTTGAGCGTTCAGGCTCTGGACAGCTTCCCTTCGCGCTTTGCTCCGTGGAGGCCGCGTCCCCGATATCATCTGACAGGATTGTGGTACTAGGCGCGAAGGGCAGAGCGCCATTGCCAGCACTTGAGTTTGGTGCAAGCCTCGTCATCCCGCGCCGGGTTGCCGCAGCGACACTCGTTGAATATGCCATCAGGACGGCCTGTATCAGGATCGTTTCAAATGGAAACAATCCTTCTCTGTATCAGCTCGTTTATGCGCGATTTTCAGAAAAACCGGTGTCTACTCATGCAGATCGTGCTCTAGACTCCTTGTATCTTTTGAGGGTCTCCTCGTTCGGCGGGTAAAGGCCGGGCAGCGATGCTCCGCCTTCGACCTCGCGAGCAATCCAAAGCTCCAATGCCTCCTGTTCGAGCGCCGCGGGCAATACCTCATCAACCATAGTTCGTGGCACGACGACTGCGCCGTCCCCGTCCGCGACGATGAGATCGTCCGGGAAGATAGCGACGCCCCCGCACCCGATCGGCTCCTGCCAGTTGACGAATGTGAGCCCTGCCACCGAAGGCGGCGCGGCCGCGCCCATCGCCCATATGTCAAGCCCTGTCGCCAACACGCCTTCCAGATCCCGTATGACGCCGTCGGTCACGAGTGCCGCAACTTCACGACGTTTCATGCGCTGGCAAAGAATATCGCCAAAAATTCCGGCGTCGGCGCAACCATTGCCATCGACGACCGCGATGCATCCCGCCGGCATCGCCTCTATGGCGGCGCGTGTCGATCGAGGGGAGGCCCATGACGCCGGTGTCGCGAGATCCTCACGCGATGGTATGAAGCGCAATGTGAAGGCCGGGCCAACGATCCTGCGCGCACTTCCGTTGAGCGAAAAGGCGCCGCGTATCCAGACATTACGCAACCCTTTCTTGAGCAGAACGGTCGTAAGCGTCGCAGTCGTGACCGATGCGTATTTTTCAATCGTCTCTGATGAATAGGGGCTCATGCCGCTTCACTCCCCGAATTCTGGCTACGGTTCTTCCTGTAAAGCACAGCGGTAGACATATGGATAGTGCCCACAGCAAGCCTGCCTTGAGAGGCTTCGGCTCGAAACGGCAGCTTTTGTGATAGCATACCGCCAGTATCACGTTTTTGGAGTTACTCATGGACGGTCTTATCCAGCACTATCACCGCC
>CAYVJO010000026.1:0-13460 GCA_964451735.1 uncultured Hyphomicrobiaceae bacterium
CCCATGGAACGGATGAGGCTACGCAGCGGCCAGACCTGCGCCCATTCGCCCACCGCATAGCTCAACGCCGATGAGGTCGCCGCCACATAGGTGACGAGGACATAGTCCATATTCGAGCGGTGGTTGATGACGAACACCACCGAGGCGTCGGGAGGGATTTCCATTAGCGCCGTTTCATGTGCGGAGCCCACCCTGACCCTGTAAAGAAGTTGCGACAGGCGTCTAGCCGCCTGAGTGCCGATCCGAAAGTAGAAATAGGCGTTGAAGGAGGGCACAATTTCGCGCGCGTAACGTTTGGTTTTCTCCATGACGACGTCACGGGGCATGGAGTTTTCTCTGGCATAAGCCTCAACGGCTTCGAGAGTCTCCGGATCATGCAACAGCCGCTCGATCAAGACCTGACGTTTCGTCAGTTTGAAGGGCCTGATCTGCAACTGGAGGCGGGTATTGAGCTCTTCGATCGCCCTGTTGGCGCGCCGCCGCAATGCCCATCGCACACCTGGTGCCAATAACCTGTCGAAAAGCGCCAACGTCGCCAGCGCCGACAGCGCAAGCGCCAGCCAGATAGGCAAGGTGACGGTTCCCACGGCTTTCCTCTCCTTTGCCGCATCTTTTATCCGTGCGGCGTTGCGATCGCTGTTATGTTTGGAGCGTTTCTCAAGAAAAACATACCATCGGCGCGCATGAGAGGGAACGCTTATGCATCGTGGCTCTCGCAGGCCCAAAAAAGCGTTTGCCTTCATTTACGATATTGCTGAAAAGGGCTGACGGCTTTTCAGGCTGGAGTGCATTTGAAGGGAAGGCGTTATGCGGGCGCTATCAGACGAACAATCTGGCTCGACGCGAAGCCTTTCTCCAGCGGCTCCGTCAGCGGCGAACGAAAAAAGCGCTGCATCAGGGCCGGCTCGCGGGCCTCAACGACAGCCCTTACCGAAGGATAGCCTGCCGGAGGGGCTGGCAAACACGGCTGGATGGCTCTTCGGCTGGCCATGGATCGATCCAGTCATACTTTGGGCGCTAAATCGGTGGTTTTTTCCGCTCTCCCGGCTTTGGGCCGCCGCCGATGGCTCCGGTGCAGCGATTGAGCGCTTCTTCGTGGCCGTTCCTCTCGATCCCCTTCGCAGCCCGCGCTATGGGCTGGGCAGGCTCCTGATCCATGCCGAGGAAGCCCGCGCCAATGCGCTCGCCGTCGATCTGGCCTGGCGTCGGGTCTTTTACGCCGAGGATAATGATGGTGTGGAGAGCACGGCCGAGGAACGGCTCGCATTGGAGCGTGTGCGGTTACTTACGAGCCATCGTTACAACGCCACACGGTGGGATTTTCGCGGGCTTTTACGCGCAACCCCCCCGCGCGTTCGCTTCGATGTGCCGGGCCCGGACGAGGTCGCTGCAGTCTACGGGCCGGCTCTTTACGACCCCGCTCCCTTGTTCGCAGTGCCAGACCCGATGCCACGTGTCAGCCTATCCGGGCGTATCAAATCCGCCCATGGCCATGATTATTGGCTGCGCTTTCATACGCCCTCGGACCGATTACAGGACGACGTATTCGCCCGGGTTCACGAACCAGCTGGCGTCGAAAACCCACCAACGCTGATATTTGGACATGGCATTTGCGTCGAGTTCGACCAATGGCGCGGTTTGATCGACGAGGCTGCCAGCCTTTGCGCGCGCGGTGTGCGAGTCATTCGTCCGGAAGCGCCCTGGCACGGCCGGCGGCGTCCCCGCGGCTATTATGGCGGCGAGCGCATGGTTTCGACCTTTCCAATGGGAACGCTTGACCTTCTAAGCGGGGCGGTGCGTGAATGGGCGGTTCTTGCCGACTGGGCGCGCCAGACCTCCAACGGGCCGCTCGCCTTTGGCGGATCGAGCCTTGGCGCCATGACTGCGCAGCTGGCAGCCGACCGCGCGCGCGACTGGCCCCGCCATTTGCGTCCCGACGCCTTGCTGCTCATCACCCATTGCTGGCAATTCGACGCTGCGATTCAGCAGGGCGAGTTGATGCGGATTTGGGACGGACGGCAGGCTGTGGAGGCAAAAGGATGGGACGAACAGCGCGTCAACGCTTATCTGAGCCTACTCGCGCCCGGCCCCGCCCCAGCCTTGTCTCCGGACCGCATCGTAACAGTTTTGGGCCGCCGGGACCGCATTACGCCTTTCGCAAGTGGCGCAAAGCTCGTCGAGCGTTGGGCGATACCTGAGCACAACCGCTTCATATGGGACCGCGGCCATTTCAGCATTCCCGTAACATTATTGCGCGATCCTGCTCCGCTGGAGCGATTTTTGCAGATACTGCGTGATTAAGAAGCGCGCTGGAGAGACTTCAACCGAAAACCAGTAGCATGTTTTTGCCTCCGATGCTTCCGTCAGACAATATCGATGATCTTTTGCGCGATCACATCCTGCCCGCGCCGTCCCGCGATCCAGCGCCGCGAATACCGGGCCCAATCCAGCGCCGCGTGGCGATGCAGACCGTCTTGCGAGTAATGGGTGATAAGTCCCACGAACGTTTTCGTTTGCCCTTGGCCGACCATCTTGCCGCCCCCCACACCCTGGCCGTGGAGGGCTTTTGCGTTGCTCCAGCGCTCATGACCTTTGTAACCAACGATCTGCGGGACCCCCGCAAGCGCGCCGAGATGGGTTATACCGATCCCCCCGTGATGAACCAGAAGGCAGGCCCTTTCGGCGATCTGCTTTAAGCTGAAAGGGACCGTTTGGATCGATAGGTTTTCTGTGACTTTAAAAGGCGTAGAGACCGTATTCAAAGTATAAAGACGAGCTTTAAGGTTGGTTTTTGCCACGGATTCAATCAGTTCAGCATGCCCGGCTGGATCATCACCCAGGTATATGAGAATTTCGTTGCCGCGAAGTTGGGCAGGCTCGTCCGGGAGCACGTCGAGTTCGGGTGGCGCGAGTGATTGAGGCCGCAGATTGTATTTGGGATCGAGAGCAGGCAGCGTTGCTGGAGACGGATGATCGCTGCACAGAGCTTTTGCGAAGTCTTCAGATGCGCGAAGGCCAGCTTTTCGAAAAGCTGTGTCGATGCAGGCGAAAAAACCATCCTGCGCCGCTTTGTCTTGATCGGATGCAGCTTCTCCGTCTGGCGTGAAATATTCGTCGATCAGCGCCGGTACGAAATAGCCGTTTCCAATGGCGAAGGTAGGGACGCGGTCCGCCGCCGCTAGAAGCGCGAACGGCGCAAAGTCCGCCACGACGACGTCCGGCCTGATCTGGGCCAGGATGGCGTCCCAGTCTTTCAGGTTGCCAGCAGTCGTGTCCGCATTCCAAAAACCCAACTCCCAAAGTTGAAAGGTTGTGTTGCAGGCGTCGCGAGGTTCGGGAGAGAGCTGTAATGTCGGTGGATAGTCGTTTCCCCAACGATTAACAGGCGCTTGCAGTACAGACAAAACATGACCAGCAAGAGCCCTACCTTTAGATGGATCGAATAAAGCCACATGGCATGTAGCTCCGCGAGAGCTTAGCGCCTCCGCAATCCTCCTGATCCGGACAATATGGCCTTGTCCGCTACCTCCTTCGCTGCAAAGAAGGACACGTGGCATATGTCATAGCCTGATTTGCCTATACCTCATGCAACCGGAACTGGAGCCGACTCTGAGAGCTATCACCATCCCTATACGCGGTCATTTAAAGTATATCAGGATCGTTTCAAATAGAATCGACCCTGATTTTATCGACTTGTTTAAGCACGATCTTTAAAAAATACCGCTGTCCGCGCTTTCTGATCGAGCTCTAGTTAAAGCTCTGCCGCACGAAAAAAATATCCGCCATAACCGTTATGGTACATCGATCCGCCAGCGACAGCGTAGGCATAACCACCATAGATCGCTGGGCTATCTGGCGGAGTTGGATCAGGGTTCGGAGTCGGATCGGGCGCGGGGTCAGGCTCCGGCTCCAATTCATATTCCAGGCGAATATTCTCAAAATTGGTAATATTGGGCGGCAAATCGGCAACCGAGAAGGAAGGCTCAGCCTTGAGCGGATTGGTGATTCGTATGACCAGGAGATCGGTTCCGTCGCCTCCGTCCAGCGTAAGTCCTGGAGGGAAATTAATCGTGGTCGCGCCGCCTGGAGAAACGCTCGCCGTTACATTGAGAGAAACCGTGTCGTCTCCGCCGCCAGCATAGACGGCTCCCGTTACTGCGTCCCCAACATCGATCTGGTCATTGCCTTCCGGCAAATTATTCGGATCGATTCCTAATATAGGACCATACGCGTCGACATAAGCAGGCGAATAATCGCCGTAGACCGTTGTGTTGTCGACGAAAGTGATCGTATCATTGCCACCTAAGCCAAGCACGATTTTATCGCTATAATCGCCAGTCACGAGGTCATCACTGTCTGTTAAACCGACGACTTCGACGTCTCTGAGCGCGTCTTGCGTTTCGGGTCGGCTGAAGTCGATGTTGATGCCAGTGGTCTGGTCCCTGAAGGCGATCGTCGTCACAGTACCGTTCAGATCGTCGCTCGGCTGGTATGCTGTCGAGGTAGGAAGGCTTGGTTCGAGAGGGGGCGCGACGCCATCCGACGGACCTTGAAACAATCCATCGAGATCGCCGATGGCGACGAGAACGCCTTCCGCATTTGATGCCTGTGTCGGATCGAAGCGGTAAAGCGGAAGAACGCGATCGGTCAACCGATTTTCGTCAGCCTGGCCGCCAAGCCCATTCTCCACCGCCCTAATTGCATTGACCAGGTCGGGGATATTGATTGCGTCATTTACGCCGTTTGCGTTGAACAGTTGAGACCACCCATTGTCGTATAGGGCTCGTGCAAGGCGGCCGAGGCGCTCGGAATAATTGTTCGTGTCTCCTGGCGCATTGCCCCATTGCTGCTTCGCGAAATTAAAGAGCGCGGGCAAGTCTTCAAGACCGAGAACGCCGTCCGGTCCATAATTTATGCTCCCCGGAAATATAAACTTATCGTCACTGGTATTGCGCAACATGTTATCGAATATAAGACGGACAGGTTGAAGCTCTGGACGATGCCACAAATGACTTATATTCGCTTTTTCGGCTTCAGTAGCGCTAGAATTATTATAGGCGGATAGGAGTTTATCGGCGATAGTTACCAAATCGACGCCTGGCGCCGTTGTTGGAAGACTGTCTAGATACTCATCCCAGTAAAGATTGAGCCGCGTCGGGTTGGCCCGTGTTTGTCCGTCGCGCAAATCCGTTGGCGTATCGATGATCTGTGCCAGTGTCGTCCGCGTCGGCGAGAATGAATTGTCGATCGATGTCGCCAAATCGGGATTGATTGGCCGCGTTATAGCAGCCCCGAGATTGGCACCTGCGGCTGGGATGTCGAGAATATTGCCGCTATATCTATTGTTCGGCGATGCATAGGTTAGCTCGCCGGTGCTATCCAGGGTCAGCCTCGATATTGACCATCCTGGCCCGACATATATCCCTGTGGATTGTTTGAAGACGACGCCTAGACCCGTGGCGACTGCCCCGAAAACAGCGCCGATGCCCGTTGCTGACGATGTCGCGCCCAAGCGCAGCAGCCAGTTTCCTATGGCATCTGTCGCACGTTCCGAATAGGGTACGCGCGCAAGGGCACCCGCTGTTACGACGCCTCCTCCCGCAACATTAAAGTCGAATTGCGGGGCACCGTTTGGACCGGTCGTGATATCGAGGCCGTTTGCGAGTTGCTCGAAACCATTGGTGAAGACCTGAGGCAAATCCTCGATATTCCTCAAGGACCCAGTCACGCCAGCATTGAGGAAGAGCCAGGTGTCAGGATCGCCCTTGTCCGGTACAATCGGATTTTGCCCCTGAAGAATATTCTGCGGACGGATATCATTGAGGTATGCCCATCCGGCGCGGAAGTCCACGTTAACGCCCTGGAGGATGTCGCCATTATTCAAGTTGATTGTCATGACATAGGCAGCATCCGCGCCTGGAAAGCGGAATGGGTCGCCCAGCGATGGCGGATTTGTATTGCCGGAAGGGTTGAATGGCCCGCTCGGTGGCACAGCGCCGAGCCATATCGTTGAACGCGAAAGGACGTCACCTAGGCCGTTAATAGGGCCGCCTGCTTGCAGACGCTGGAGCGAGTCCGGCGGCAGGATGAGTGCGACGGCGGCCGAGGCTCCGGCTAGATTGTTGCGTATGCCCTCCGGAAATAGGTTCAGCAATTCATCAGGCATTGCATTGAGTCTCGTGCCGATAACGCCTGCGGTTCCTTCGGGAATACCGGAGAACGCGTTCTGGATCAGGTCGCTAAGTGAGTTGGCGCTCTCGGGAGGCGGAGCGAGATCAATCGTTTCACTGGGAGAGGGGGACGGAACTGGCGAGAGGGTCTGGGCCAGGGATGCTTGATTGGCGGCAGGCGTCGTGCCGTCGGTCTGGCTCGCGTTCGAGAGGACCTCGTTGAACTCCTGCGCGCCAGTTGCGCTTGGGTCCAACGGACTATTTGTTCCCGTTGATGGAGTGCTGAGCGCTTCCAATGTCATATTTTTTTGGCTCCCAGAATAGTTATGGAAAAGATATTTTGTTTACTTATGCAAAGACTATATATAAAGACTTGCACTTTGTCTATCTTGAAAATAACAAGGTGCAACGATAAAGTGCATTGTAATGCAAATTCAAAAAATGATGCTTACAACGCTGTCATTTGAGTTGTATTTCTTTTTCTGGTTTGACATCAATAGGATCAAAAAAATTACATAAAAATCAGCAAATTCAGATAATGATATTAGTATTTCGAAATTAATTACTTGACGGCCAGCAGGCGCCGAGCACATCGTAGCGCCTAGCGATCAAAAATATTATGCTGGAAAATCACGATTTTGACGGATAGCATGCAGCTAAATTCATAATTCGCACAAAGCGATCCAGAACCGTATGATGGCGGCGCAGCAACATTGAGAGCTGCGCACGCTGGAGGGGAATATTGCAACTATCCCGTTTCCCGCGAATGCGTATGGCGCATCTCCCGACGCCGCTTGAACCGATGAAGCGCCTTTCCGCGTATCTCGGCGGGCCGCAAATATGGATCAAAAGAGACGATTGCACGGGCCTTTCGACGGGCGGCAACAAAACCCGGAAACTCGAATTTCTGATCGGCGACGCGCTTGCGCAAGACGCTGACATCATTTTGACCCAAGGCGCGACCCAGTCGAACCATGCGCGCCAGACAGCGGCTGCGGCTGCGAAATGCGGTCTCGCTTGCCATATCCTGCTCGAAAACCGTACCGGCCGGACCGACCCCGCTTATCGGGACAACGGCAATGTGCTCCTCGACCGGCTGCATGACGCAACGCTTGAAGAGCGGCCGTCGGGCCTGGATATGAACGCGCAGCTGGAAGCCGTCGCAGAGCGTTTCCGCAAGTCCGAGCGCAAACCTTACGCGATCCCGGGCGGGGGGTCCAATCCAGTCGGCGCGCTGGGCTATGTCGGCGCAGCGCTGGAGGTGTTGACACAAGCAATCGACCTCGGCCTCGTTATCGACCATTTCGTGCACGCAACGGGAAGTGCGGGCACGCAGGCCGGTCTCGTTGTCGGCTTCGAAGCCATCAGAAGCGGCATTCCAGTCCTTGGGATCGGTGTGCGCGCTCCGAAGGAAAAGCAGGAGGAAAACGTTCTAGCGCTTGCCAGGCAGACAGCCTCACATTTGGGCCTAGACGGGCTTGTCGTTGACGGCAAAGTCGTCGCCAATTGTGATTATGTCGGTCCGGGCTACGGCCTGCCGGCGCCAGAGACGATCGAGGCAATCAAATTGGTCGCGCGGCTTGAAGGCATTTTGCTTGACCCGGTCTATTCGGGTAAAGGCATGGCGGGCCTGATCGACCTCGTCGGCAAGGGGCATTTCGACAAGAAAACTACGATCGTGTTTCTGCATACAGGAGGCAGTGCAGCCCTGTTCGGATATCCTGGCGATTTCGAATACCCACAATGGTAACGATTGCAGGATGACGTACCATCTCAGACTTTTTACATATATAACTGGAGGAGTTGTTTATGAATAAATCCTATTCCGTTCTCGGCGCGGTTCTTATTGGCCTCGCCGTTATTCCCGCTCAGGCGCAGGAATTGACGGGCGTTTTGAAAAAAATCGCCGATAGCGGCGAGATCGTCATCGGGCACCGCGAATCATCGGTTCCCTTCTCTTATCTCGACGAAAACCAGAAGCCAGTCGGCTATTCCATTGATCTGTGTCTGAAAGTCGTCGACGCCGTCAAGACAGCAGTCGGAAAAGAGCTCAATGTCCGCTTCGTGCCGGTCAATCCGCAAACGCGCATTCCGCTGATCGCGAACGGCACGATCCATCTCGAATGCGGGTCAACCACCAACAACCTGACCCGCCAGCAACAGGTCTCCTTTCTGCCAACCACTTTCGTAACCGGCACCAAGCTCCTGGTTCGCAAGGCGAGCGCTATCAATTCGATCAACGACCTGGCCGGCAAAACCATCGCGCTCGCACAAGGCACGACGAATGAGCGCGCCATCAAGGCGATAATTGAAAAGCAGAGCTTGGATCTCAAAATTCTTCCCGTGAAGGATCACGCTGAAGGGTTCCTGGCGCTGGAAACCGACCGCGTAGACGCGTATTCCACCGATCACATCCTTTTGTTCGGACTGATCTCGAAGGCAAAATCGCCCGATGATTTCGCCGTGGTCGGAGACTTTCTCTCGTTCGATCCCTATGCCATCATTGTTCCTCGCAACGAAGCCGATTTCCAACTCGTGGCGACCAAGGCGCTTTCCGAAGTGTTCCGCAGCGGAGAAATCGAAAAGATTTACTCTAAGTGGTTCGACAAGATTGGTGTTCAGTTGGACGATACACTACACACCGCGTTTTCTCTTCAAGCTCTTCCCGAATAAGCCTCAATTAGAGCTATACCGTCCGGCATGCTACCCTAGGCATGTCGGACGCGCATCTCGGGGGGCGAGTTTTGCATGAATTATAATTGGAATTGGGGCATCCTGTTTCAGGAGCCTTATTTCGGCTGGCTCCTGAGCGGGTTTAACTGGACCGTTTCAGTCGCCTTATGCGCCTGGGTTATTGCATTTACGCTTGGCTCCGTTATCGGGGTCATGCGGACCGTACCGTCCAGGATCGCCCGGAGCTTTGCGACAGCCTATGTAGAGCTGTTCCGGAACATCCCGCTTCTGGTGCAGATGTTTCTTTGGTATTTCGCTTTGCCGGAGGCTCTTCCCGAAGAAGCAGGGCGTTTTCTGAAGCGCGATCTTCCGCAGCCGGAATTCGTGACGGCGGTAGTAGCGCTGGGCTTTTACACAGCATCGCGCGTCGCCGAGCAAGTGCGCGCCGGGATCGAATCGGTCCACGGGGGCCTTGGAAACGCTGCCAAGGCAAGCGGACTGAGTATCACGCAAACCTATCGCCATGTACTGCTTCCGATCTCTTTCAGGCTCGTCATTCCTTCTATGACGTCGGAGTTCCTTACGATCTTCAAGAACTCTTCGCTCGCGCTCACAATCGGACTTCTGGAGTTGACGGCGCAGGCGCGCCAGATTACGGAATACACCTTCCAAGGTTTCGAGGCTTTTGCTGCGGCCACAGTTCTGTATGTCGCTATCGCGCTCATCGTGACCGTTTTGATGATTTTCGTCGAGCAGCGCGCGCGCATTCCCGGCTATATCGGTGGTGGAAAATGATGGGCGGCTTCGATCTTGATGTGATCGTTAAGTCGCTGCCGTTTTTGTGGCAGGGTTTGCAGCTCAGCTTATTCCTGACCTTCCTGGCAATTCTCGGCGGCATCTTCTTCGGCACGCTCCTGGCGCTCATGCGGTTATCGGGTTTCGTGCTGCTTTCGTGGCCGGCTTTCGTCTATGTCAACCTAATCCGCTCGATACCGCTGATCCTGGTGATCTTCTGGTTCTATTTTCTGGTACCACTGCTGCTCGGGCGCCCGATCGGTGGCTTTTACTCCGCCCTCATCGCATTTGTGATCTTCGAGGCTGCCTATTACTCGGAAATCATCCGATCGGGAATTCAGAGCGTCCGGCAAGGTCAGATCGAAGCAGGACGCTCTTGTGGCCTCGGCTATTGGAGCATTCAGCGTTACATTGTACTCCCGCAAGCTTTCCGCAACATGACTCCCATTCTGGTCACGCAGGGCATTATCCTGTTTCAGGACACCTCGCTCGTTTTCGTCGTCAGCCTCCGAGACTTCATGACGGCATCAGCGATTGTGGCACGAACGGAGGGGCGGCTGGTGGAGATGTATGTCTTCGCAGCCTTGGTCTATTTCGTCATCTGCTTTGCAGGCTCGCTCCTTGTCAAACGGCTACAATCGGCGCACAGAAAATGATCACACTTGAGAATGTCTCGAAATGGTATGGTGACTTTCAGGTTTTGAGCGAGTGCACGACCAAGGTCGACAAAGGCGAAGTCGTCGTCGTTTGCGGGCCGTCCGGTTCCGGCAAATCAACTTTGATAAAATGCGTGAACGGTCTGGAGCCGGTTCAGCAGGGCAACATAGTCTTCAACGGCATTCGTGTCACGGACAAGAAGACCGACATGACCGCCGTGCGCGCCAAGATTGGTATGGTTTTCCAGCATTTTGAACTCTATCCGCATATGACCGTGACGCGGAACATCTGCCTAGCGCAGGAGATTGTGCTGAAGCGCAGCCACGACGAGGCTGTCGCCCGCGCTCGAAAGCTTCTGGAGCGTGTCGGCATGATTGAGCATGCCGAAAAATTTCCCGGCCAGCTATCGGGCGGCCAGCAGCAGCGCGTCGCCATTGCGCGATCCTTGGCGATGGACCCGCTCGCCATGCTGTTCGACGAACCGACCTCCGCCCTTGATCCGGAAATGATCAATGAGGTACTCGACGTCATGGTAGCGCTTGCAAAGGATGACGGCATGACGATGATGGTTGTCACGCATGAGATGGGTTTTGCTCGCCGCGTCGCGAACCGCGTCATATTCATGGATCAGGGCCGCATTGTCGAGGACGCGCCAACGGAGGATTTCTTCGGCAAGCCGCGTAGTGAGCGGGCGCAGGATTTCCTGTCGAAGATCCTGCATCATTGATAGAGAAGACAGCGCTTTATACCCTGCCCATCATGTAGAATTCGTCATTCGGGCGCATGGAGAGAAAATTCGCCATACGGTTGCTCATGCCGAAAAAGGCCGCTATCCCGGCGATGTCCCAGATCTCGTCATCGGTGAAGCCATTGGCTTTTAGCGCGTCGAAATCTTCATCACCGATGGACCGGCTGTCACCCGTGATCTTTACCGCAAAATCAAGTATCGCCTTGTGACGCGGCGAAAGGTCGGCTTTACGGTAATTGATGGCTATCTGATCGGCGATGAGCGGGTTTTTCGCGCGAATACGCAGGATCGCGCCATGCGCGATCACGCAATAATGGCAGTCATTTGCGGCTGAAACCGCAACGACGATCATCTCGCGTTCGGCTTTGCTCAATCCCGCGTCTTTTTCCATCAAGGCGTCGTGATAAGCGAAAAAAGCGCGAAATTCGTCTGGCCGATGCGCGAGAGCGAGAAAGACATTCGGCACGAAGCCCGCTTTTTCCTGCACGGCAAGGATGCGATCCTGGATGTCACCGGGCAGATCGGCGATCTCCTTTATCGGATATCGGCTGATTGGATGGTCCTTCATGGCCTCGTTCTCCTTGGCGTGTCTTTCAATGTCTCCGGTCATTATGCCTTCCTGTTGCCGGTCTTGCCTATGGCTGACGTAAGTCTGTAAAGTTGTTGTATGTGCGGACGGTTCAGCCAGCTTGACGGACGCCTCTCCGGTATCGACGCCGATCTTGCCGGAGAGCAGGTCCTCGCGCGTTATAATGGCGTCCCCTCGCAGGACTTCTGGGTGATACGGCGTCATCCCAAGACTGGCCGCAATCGCACCGACCGGCTGATCTGGGGGCTTATCCCTCATTGGGTCAAGGAGCCCAATGGCGGACAGAAGCCGATTAACGCCAGGGCGGAAACGGTATCCCGACTGCCAAGCTTCAGGGATGCTTATGCAAAGCGGCGCTGCATCGTGCCTGTCGATAATTTTTTCGAGTGGCGTAAGACGAAGCCTCCAAAGCAACCTTACGCCATCGGCATGGAGGACGGCTCTCCCTTCGCTCTGGCAGCGATCTGGGAGAATTGGCAAAATCCCGAAACGAAAAATTATGTCAGGACTTTTTGTATACTGACCTGTCCGGCAAATGCGCTGATCGCTTCGATCCATGACCGCATGCCAGTTATTCTTCCACCTGAAGCCTATGACCGTTGGCTCTCGCCACTGGAGCAGAACCCGATCGATCTCCTCACGCCCTTTCCCGCCGAGGTGATGCGGGTGTGGCCTGTCTCCGCGCGCCTCAATTCGCCATGGCATGACGATCCCGGGATTATCAATCCGCTCGAATAAGAGGTCAAAGCTCAAAAAATCCTGACGGCTGGAAGCGCCTCTTGCAGAAATACCCAACTGCAAGCCCAAAGTTCACTATCGAATTGCCGTTATGAAGAGTAGAAAGGTGACTCGATATCCAGACAAAACGTCAACGATTAGCTTGAGGATGACGGATGATGCCAGAAAGCGAAGACGGGCACGGGCATGACCGACGGATCGTCTCTTCCAGACATCTTGCAACCGAAAAAGGCTGGCAGCTTTCGGAATATGAATATGGGCTGATCATCGCTTTCAACGCTTTCAGCCGTTGGATGATCCGATGCATGGCAGCGGCCGGCAATCAGGAGATGAGCGCGCTGGATATTCTGGTGCTGCACCACGTCAATCATCGTGACCGCCAGAAGCGCCTTGCCGACATTGCTTTTCTGCTGAATGTCGAGGATGTGCATACGGTGAATTACTCGCTCAAAAAGCTTGTGAAAGCCAAGCTGATCGTCGGCGAGCGCAACGGCAAGGAAATTTTCTACAGCACCACCAAGGCGGGCGTGGCTTTATGCACTGCCTATAAAGACGTTCGGGAGCAATGTCTGGTCGATAGTTTGAAGACGATGGACTTCAAACCCGATGAACTCAGACATGTAGCGTCCGTGCTGCGCACGCTCTCGGGCTTTTATGATCAAGCCTCCCGCTCGGCTGCTTCATTATAGCGTCGATCCATCACCTGTTCATGAGGCTTGGCAGGTAGGTCACGATCTCGGGGAAAACGGTGATGATGGCAATCGCCAGAAGCAGGAGGAAAAAGAAGGGCATCGCGGCGAGTGCTATTTTGAATATGTTCTGGCCGGTCAATCCTTGTATGACGAAAAGGTTGAAGCCTACCGGCGGCGTGATCTGGGACATTTCGACGACAATGACGAGATAAATTCCGAACCAGAGTGGATCGATGCCGGCGGCTTGTACCATAGGCATAATGATCGAAGTCGTCAGTACCACGACCGATATGCCGTCGAGGAAACATCCCAGCACGATAAAGAAGATGGTAAGCGCGCCAAGCAGAGCGTAGGGCGAGAGGCCGAGCGTCTCGGCCTTGGCCGCCGCCGCCTGGCGC
>CAYVJO010000027.1:0-3838 GCA_964451735.1 uncultured Hyphomicrobiaceae bacterium
GCCAAGCAACGCCGTAATCCGGCGATAGCCGTAGCGGCCATCGGTGGTGGCAAGGCGGATGCATGAACTGGAGCACGAGGACGGGCGGGTGCGGAGAGCGGCGTCTGCGCCCGCCACAAACAACCACACCGGGTAGTACACTGCTGTTCATAGAAATACGTATGATTACTTAGTCTTTTCCAATGCGGTTATGGATCTATCAGGAGAGGTTGGTTGCAGGGCGCCCGGCCTAAAATATTCATAATCCAGAATATTATTTTAATAATTTTATTGTTTTTCAATAGGTTAAGCCAAGTCACTTTAGATAAAATATTTATATCGATTTTTCATAATATCGCAAAAATATCCTGTCTTTCCGTCTGGTTGTATTATGCCTTATTCAAGATAAAGAGTATTTTTACTTAGCTACAATCACACATCGCCGCAAGAAAGACATATTACAACTCTATCATCTTAAACTGGGTTTAGGAGTATATCGAGATCTGATTTGGCCTGGGGGCAGACCAATGGTGTTAGCTTACGCGTATGATCGTGTTGATTGGGCTCCAGCAACATATCCGTTGCTTGAAGCGCGGTCGCTTGAAAAAGTCTTCGGCGGTCGTAAAGTCGTAAACGATCTCTCTTTTAAGATTAGCAAAGGAGAAATCATTGGTTTTTTCGGCAAGAAAGACGTCTGTAAATCGATAGTTATCAGTCTTATATCCGGGGAGATTCTGCCAACCTCCGGTCAGATCATATTTCAAGGCCGCGACATAAAGTGTTTGCCTTTCAATGAAAGGCAAGAGCTGGGCATTAGACGTGTTCCGCCAGTATCGAGTCTCTATGACGATCTTAGCGTGCGCGACAATTTTTCTCTTCTGAGCGAAGCCGTTTGTCGGCCGCTCTACCCGAGGCAGGGAAACGGCTGCCATTTCCAAGACATGCGCCATTTTCTGAATTTGGTTACGCTGGGATCATCCACCGACCGGATTGTAAAAGATCTGCCGCATACAGAGCAAGTTCTGCTCACAATAGCAATCGCCCTATCGTCTAAGCCTTCGCTGCTTCTTTTCGAGGATACGGGACTTGACAGCCGCGCCGATCATTCCGGATTGAACGAATTGCTCGCGATCATAGCCGATGAAGGGGCTTCAGTCGTATTGACGGCGGAGCAGCTCTATCCGACGATAAATATTTGCGATCGAGTGGCAGTTCTTCAAGGTGGCGCGATTGTCGAAGATTATTGCCCAAACTGCTACTGAAGAGCGCATCGCAAATGACTGAACGATAAGGTCAAGTCATTTTCCCGGCATTTGTTCGTCAGTTTTCTAAGCGATCAGCCTCCCGCAACGGCCGCCACATGCTTTGCTTCGAGGTCAAAGGCGGCCGCAAGCAAAGCGCGCGTGTAATCCGTTTTCGGAGCGCCGAAAATGTCCCGTGCTGAGCCTTCCTCAACTACCTTTCCTGCTTGCATCACGATGACATCATTCGACAGCGCCCGCACGACCCTGAGATCGTGACTGATGAAAAGATAAGCGAGACGATGACGGTCCTGGAGGTCGCGCAGGAGATCGACAATTTGTGCCTGAACCGAGACGTCAAGCGCGCTTGTTGGCTCATCAAGCATGACGAATTTCGGCTCAAGGACCATTGCACGGGCAATTGCGATCCGCTGACGCTGACCGCCAGAAAATTCATGTGGGTAACGATCCTGCGTCGAAGGGTCCAGTTCGACTTCGGACATGGCTTTGGAAACGCGCTCGCGGCGCTGTTCCCGGCTCAAACCAGGATTTTGAATGATCAGCCCTTCCTCGATGATCTGGCTAACGGAGAGCCGAGGCGATAGCGATCCGTAGGGATCCTGGAAAACGATCTGCATGTGACGCCGCAAGGGGCGCATTTCGCCAGAGCGCAAGCCGTCCAACCGCTTGCCGACATAGGCGATCTTGCCGCGGCTGGCGACGAGCCGCATGAGCGCAAGGCCAAGCGTGGTCTTGCCGGAGCCCGACTCGCCCACGACGCCGAGCGTGTGGCCCTCGCGCAGCTTAAGAGAGAGCCCGTCAACCGCTTTTACGTAATCGACGGTTCGGCGCAAAAAGCCGCGCTTGATCGGATACCAGACCTTCAGATCCTCTGCTTCCATGACGATAGGGGCGGAGGGGTCTGCCAGTGGCGGGCCGCCTTTCGGTTCCGAGGCGATCAGATGCCTTGTGTATTCATGTTTGGGATTCTCGAATATCTCAGCGACCGTCCCCCGCTCCACGATCTCGCCATAACGCATAACACATACGCGCTCGGCCATCTTGCGAACAATGCCAAGGTCATGCGTGATCAGCAGCATGGCCATATTGAGTTCTGACTGGAGCTGCTTGAGAAGCACGAGAATTTGCGCCTGTATCGTAACATCTAGCGCCGTGGTCGGTTCATCGGCGATGAGCAGATCTGGATTATTGGCAAGCGCCATTGCGATCATGACGCGCTGACGCTGACCACCCGAAAGCTGATGCGGGAAGGATTTCATCCGTTCCTCGGGATCGCGAATGCCGGCCTTGTCGAGCAGCTCTAGCGTCTTCGCGTTCGCCTGTTCCTGGTTCATGCCCTGATGCAGTCTCAACACCTCGCCGACCTGCTTTTCGACACTATGAAGCGGGTTAAGCGAGGTCATCGGCTCTTGAAAGATCATACCGATCTTATCGCCGCGAATATCCCGTATCTCAGCATCGCTCATCCGGAGAATGTCGCGGCCCTTGAACAGGATCTCACCATTGGGATGGCTGGCGGATGGATAAGGCAGCAGCCGAGTGATCGAAAGCGCGGTAACGCTTTTGCCCGATCCTGACTCGCCCACGAGCGCGACCGTCTCGCCTTTGCGAAGGTCGAAGGAGATGTTTTTCACGGCGCGCGTGACAACGCCGGAGCTGTAAAAATCGACCGACAGATTTTTTACATCGACAAGCGTTTCACTGGTGAGGGGCATAACGGTCTTTCTCAATGGAAGGTCTTGCGCGGGTCGAAGGCGTCGCGAACGGCCTCGCCAACGAAAATCAGGAGGCTCAGCATGATGGCGATAACAAAAAAGGCGGTCAGACCGAGCCAGGGCGCCTGTAGGTTATCCTTGCCTTGTGCGAGAAGCTCCCCGAGAGAGGGCGAACCGGGTGGAAGGCCGAGTCCGAGAAAGTCGAGCGAAGTCAGCGTCGTAATCGAGCTGTTTAGGATGAAAGGCATGAATGTCAGCGTTGCGACCATCGCGTTCGGCAGAAGATGCTTGAACATGATCTTGGCGTTGGACAGGCCGAGCGCGCGCGCCGCCGTTATATATTCGAAATTCCGCCCACGCAGGAACTCGGCCCGGACAACCCCGACAAGCGCGACCCAGCTGAAGGCCAACATGATGCCGAGCAGAATCCAGAAGCTTGGCGCAATCACGGCGGAAATGATGATGATGAGATAAAGCGTCGGGATGGATGTCCAGATTTCGATGAAGCGCTGGAACAAAAGATCGACCCAGCCGCCGAAATAGCCCTGCACAGCGCCGGCAGCAACGCCAATGATGGATGAAAACAACGTCAAGGTTAGCCCGAACAGTACCGAGATACGAAAGCCGTAAATGATGCGTGCGAGCACGTCCCGCCCTTGGTCGTCCGTCCCGAGAAGGTTTTCCCAGCTCGGACGGGAAGGCGCCGGCTCGGGCAGCTCCAGATTGATGGTGCGATAGCTGTAGCGGATCAGGGGCCAGACCATCCAGCCGTCCTTCTCCCGGATCAGATCCTGCACGAAGGGATCGCGGTAGTCCGCCTCGGTCTGAAACTCGCCTCCGAATGCCGTCTCGGGATATGTGTTGAAGATGGGCGTGTAATAG
>CAYVJO010000027.1:3848-13358 GCA_964451735.1 uncultured Hyphomicrobiaceae bacterium
AATAGCCCCCGTCATATTTCAGCAGCAAAGGCCTGTCATTGGCGATGAACTCGGCGAACAGCGTGACGAGGAACAGGAACGAGAATACCCACAAGCTGTAGTAGCCGCGCTTATTGGCTTTGAAATTGTCCCAGCGGCGGCGGTTGATTGGAGACAGGGTAAAGCGGCTTCGCCTGGGCAAAGCTAGGTCGCGGGATGTGACGTTGAGTTCCTCCTTGGTGACGCGGGCTTCCATCATGGGACCTCAAACCTCGCGTGTTTCAAAGTCTATGCGTGGATCGATCCATGTGTAGGTCAGATCCGACAGCAGATTTATGAACAAGCCCAGAAGCGAGAAGATGAACAACGTGCCGAAAACGACCGGATAGTCACGATTAATGACCGACTCGAAAGAAAGCAGGCCTAGTCCGTCGAGCGAAAAGATGGTCTCGATCAACAGCGATGAACCGAAAAATGCGCCAAGAAAAGCGCCAGGAAACCCGGCAATGACGAGTAGCATCGCGTTGCGGAAGATATGGCCGTAAAGAACTTGCCGCTCGGTGAGCCCTTTCGCGCGAGCTGTCATCACATATTGCTTTTTTATCTCGTCGAGGAAAGAGTTCTTGGTCAGCAAGGTCAGGGTCGCAAAGGAGGAGAGCGACATGGCGATCAGCGGCAAGGTAAGGTGCCAGAAATAATCAACGATCTTCATAGGCCAGGAAAGCTGATCCCAATTATCCGATGTAAGGCCGCGCAGCGGAAACCAATCGAGGAAGGACCCCCCCGCGAACAGCACGATCAAAAGTATTGCGAACAGAAATCCCGGGATCGCATAGCCAATGATGACCGCGGCGCTTGTCCAGACATCGAAAGGTGAGCCGTCCTTGACTGCCTTCCGGATGCCGAGGGGGATTGAAATCGCGTAGCTCAAAAGCGTCATCCATAGGCCGAGCGAGATCGAAACGGGCATTTTTTCGATGATCAGGTCGATGACCCGAACGTCGCGAAAATAGCTCTGGCCGAAATCGAAGGTGAGATAGTTACCCATCATAAGGATAAAACGCTCCAGCGGGGGCTTGTCGAAGCCATATTGCTTTTCGAGCGATTTGATGAATTCCGGATCGAGTCCTTGCGCACCACGATATTTGGAGCTGATAGCGCTATCGCCGGTCCCCGAGCCCGGCTGGCTTTGCGGAAGGCCGAAATCTCCCGATTGCGAACCGCCGATACGGACGGTCGCGCCGGGGTCGCTGCCGGTTAGCTGGGCAATCATACGCTCGACTGGCCCGCCAGGTGCAAATTGCACAATGATGAAGCTGACCACCATGATGCCGAACAAAGTCGGGATCATCAGGAGCAGACGGCGGAGAATATAGCTACCCATGTCTCACTGGCGCTCCAGCGTTTATCGGTTCGTCTTGGACGCCTTTTCCGCATCGTACCACCAGGTATCGAGCACGCCGCGTCCATATTTCGGTTTGGTTTCCGGCCAGGAATAGCGATCCCAAAAGGCGAGATTATGAGAAGCCTTGTACCATTGTGGCACCCAGTAATGCTGCGCGCGCAAGACGCGGTCCAAAGCTCTGGCGGCGGTGCGCAGGTCTTCGCGGCTTTCCGCCTGGAGGATAGCGTTCAGCAACGTATCCACGGCAGGATCGGAAATCCCAGGCAGATTGTAGCTGCCCTTTCGTTGAGCCGCTTCAGAGCTGAAAAAATTTGTCAGTTCGGGGCCAGGCGTCTGTCCCAAAGAGAAACGCGACATGTCGAGATCGAAGTCGAAATCCTTGAGCCGTACCTGATATTGGGCGGCGTCGATATTTCGGATCGAGGCTTGAATACCAAGCGCTTTCAGCTTTTCGACATAAAAACCGAAGATCTTTTCAAGGGTCGGTTGCTCCATGAGCAACTCGATCGTCAGGGGCTCGCCCTTCCCGTTCACTCGCACGCCTTTATCGTTCACGGTCCAGCCCGCCTCGCTCAATAGCCGGGAGGCTTCGGCAAGCTGGCGGCGATCCCGGCCGCTTCCATCGCTGACAGGCGGCGTATACGGTTCCCCAAACACTTCAGCCGGCAGTTTGTCGCGCAACGGTTCCAGAAGTGTCAACTCCGCTTCGCCCGGCGGTCTGTCAGCTTTCAGATCGGAATTGACGAAGTAGCTATCTGTGCGTGTGTAAAGGCTGTAAAAAAGATTCCTGTTGGTCCATTCGAAGTCGAAAGCGTAGTCGAGCGCCTTGCGCACACGCCGATCGGCGAATTTTGCCCGGCGCGTGTTGATGAACCAGCCTTGCGCACCGGAGGGACGCTCGTCTGGAAGCGTCACGAGCTTGATACGCCCGTCGCGAACCTGAGGAACATCATATTCCGTTGCCCAGCTTTTCGACGTGAATTCCTCGCGTAGGTCGTAAGTGCCGGCCTTGAAGGCTTCCAGCCCCGCCGTGCGGTCACGGAAATATTCGTAGCGGATCTCGTCAAAATTCCAGCGCCCGCGATTGACCGGCAGTTCAGCGGCCCAATAGTCCGTCCGACGCCGGTAGGAGATGGTAGAGCCCGCCTTGTAGGGTCCGATTTCATAAGGGCCTGAGCCCATGGGCGGTTTCAGGGAGGACTGATAAATGTCTTCCTGCTGATAATAAGCCTTGGACACGATCGGCAAGCCCGCAACGATGAGAGGCAGATTGCGCAGATTATCGCCATTAAAGCTAAAGCGCACTGTATGTGGGTCGAGGGTCTCGGCTTTGCTCACATCCCTGAGCGGGGTAGCGAAAAGCGGGTGCGCATTCGCCGGATCGCGCAGCTTCTCGAAAGTGAACACGACATCCTCCGCCGTCAGAGGCGAGCCGTCGCGGAATTTCGCTTCGGGTCTTAAATAAAACGTCACGGAACGCCGGTCGCTGGCCATTTCTACGGCGTGTGCAATAAGGCCATACATAGCGTCCGGTTCGTCTTCGGATCGGACCATGAGGCTGTCGAACAGAAATTGAGTCAGCCCCTGCGCGGCGTCGTCGCGGATGATGAAGGGGTTGAAGCTGTTGAATGTCAGCACGGCGCCAACGCCGATCGTTGCGAGACGCCCACCCTTGGGCGCATCCGGGTTGACGTAATCGAAGTGCTTGAAATCGGCGGGGTATTTCAACTCGCCAAAGGCTGAAAGCCCGTGGCGTTTTTCAGCGGCGGCAAGCGATGAGGCGAGCAGAAAAGCCAAGGCGGTGATCGATGAAACGCGAATGAAAAGTTTTATCACAATGCAAGCAATCCGGTTCTTTTATGTTGCGTTCAATTCGTCGCCAGTTTTGCCGCCTTGGATTCGTCAAACCACCAGATCGTCGGGAAGCCGATTGAGCGCGACGGCAATGGGTCCGGGTGCGAGTATTTGTTCCAATAAGCTATGCGCTCGAATGGTGCGTAGAATTGCGGCACCACGTAATTTTCCCATAGGAGAACACGGTCGAGCGCTCTGGAGGCGGCAATGAGCTCCTCCCGGTCTTTCGCGAAGATAATGCTATCGATCAGCTTGTCGATGACCGCATTCTTGATCCCGATCGTGTTTCTACTTCCGGGCCGATCGGCGGCTTCGGTGCCCCAGAAATCGCGCTGCTCGTTCCCAGGAGACTCAGACTGGCCGAAAGAATCCGTAATGATGTCGAAGTCGAAATCGTTAACGCGCGACTGATATTGAGCCGCATCGATCACCCGGATCGAGACCTCGACCCCAAGTCTTTCAAGCGCTTGCTTGTACGGCGTGACGATGCGGACAAAATCCGGCTGAACGAGCAGAAATTCGACGCTGAGCTTTTCGCCAGTCGCCACATTCGTCATAACTTTATTTTTGACTTCCCATCCGGCCTGTTTCATTAGCTCCACGGCCTCACGCAGATTGCCGCGGTCGATCAAGGAACGATCGTCATTGGTTGGGTTTTTATATTCGGCGGTGAAAACCTCTGGCGCAATCTGGCCTTTGAACGGCTCAAGAATTTCCAACTCTCGGCCTTCCGGAAGACCTTTGGCGGAAAGTTCCGTATTCTCGAAGAAGCTGGAAACGCGCTCATACTGTCCATAGAACAGGTTCTTGTTCATCCACTCGAAGTTGAACATGAGGTTGAACGCTTTTCGCACACGCGAGTCGGAGAATTTCGGCCGTCTCGTATTCAGAACGAACGCTTGCATGGGTTCAGGGTTTTGCAGCCGAATATCGTCACGCTTGACCAGCTTATCGGTTCTAGCGGCTGGAAAGTCGTAAGCGGTCGCCCAACTTTTCGCGGAACTTTCATTGAAGAAGTCGATCTTGCCGGCCTTGAACGCTTCAAAAGATACCTGCCGGTCGCCGAAATACTCAAAGCGGATTTCATCAATGTTGTTGTATCCGACATTAACGGGCAGGTTGACACCCCAATAGTCGGACACGCGTTCAAAGGCTATATATCGTCCCGGTTCGAAAGCTTTTACGCGGTAAGGTCCACTGCCGAGAGGGACATCAAGCCAGGTTTTGCTCGGATCACGCGCAGTGGCGCCGTCGCCTTCATAGAAATGCCGGGGCAGAACTATGAGCTGGCCGACAATCTGCGGCAGCTCGCGATTGTTTTTCTGATCAAAAGTAAAAGTAATTTCACCGTCGCCGCTTTTCTCGGCTTTCACGACATTTTTGTAGTAGAAGGCGTATTGCGCATTATGCTCTTTCAACACATTCAGGCTGAAAATCACATCCTCAGGCGTTACCGGCTTGCCGTCATGCCAGCGAGCATTATCTCGCAGCTTGTAGGTCACGGAGGAATAGTCGTCCGGGTGCGAAACCCATTCGGCAAGCTGAACATATTCCGCAGAAGGCTCGTCAAGACTTGTTGCCATCAGCTGATCGTAAATCAGACCGAGACCGCGCGCCTTGTTACCACGATAGGGTATGATGTTCAGAGTGTCGAAGGTCCCGACCGCGACCATGCGCGCCGAGCCGCCTTTTGGCGCATCGGGGTTTACATAAGAGAAATGCTTGAAATCAGGACCGTATTTCGGCGTTCCGATCAAAGCCATCGCATGCTTTTTTTCGCTCGCCTGCAAGCTATGCGGAAACACTGCGAAAAGAAGGCATACGCTGAACGCGGTGAGACTAAAGCGCAATAAACTCATCGTAATTTCGATCCGATATGTCGAGGGCTTTCCGCAAAGAGCCTTGAAGCATCTTTATAACAGGATGGAATGAAGCAAAGCCAAGGCCAAATTAATAATCTGTCATACAATATTCGAATTGCCTCCTGAACGGAGCGAAGTCGGCGATTGCGTCTCCGTTTCAGCCAAGCTCATATTGAAATGTAAACTTTAAAAGGTCACCCAGAAACAGCTATCTGGTTGGTGGTTCTTGTGACTGAAACATTGGCGTATGAGAGCGCTTTGTCGATCTGCAAAAATTTCAGATGCATTAACAGTATGCCTTGAAAGAGTAAAAAGCGGAAGAGCGGACATCTTCTAGAAATTGTGATGCGAGTCCCGCCGCAAGCGCATGAAAGCTTTGCAGCGGGACGCATGCTTCGCTCGCGCATCAATTTTGGGTTTGCGCGGGTTCGGATGCTGTCGCGCCGGGAGAAGCGCTAGCCTCGGTCGCCTTTTGATTATCGTTTTGTGTGTCGCCAGCGGCTCCGCTTTGCGTTGCGGCCGCATCGCCGGCTTCAGGTAGCGGAGGCGCATTCGGACTGATCGAGCGCAGGTAAGCGATGATCTCGGCGCGTTCCTTATCATTTTTCACGCCAGCGAACGACATTTTATTTCCAGGGACGCAAGTTCTAGGGTTCTCTATGAAGCAGCTCAATCTTTCATAGTCCCAAACTCCGGCATATTCCTTCAAGGCGTTGGAATAAGCAAAACCTTCATGACTGGCGACTTCACGGCCGACAATATCATGCAGATTCGGGCCGATCTTGTTCGCACCGCCCGCATCGAAACTATGACATGCAACGCATTTTCTGGCCTGGTTAGCCCCAGATTCGACGCTGGCGGCACTCAGAAGCGAAGCGAAAGAAAGCGCTCCTGCCGCCGTTTGCGCTTCTCCCGACCCCGACGCGCTGTCTCCTGACGACGCATCGGCGACTTGTGCAGGCGCCTCCGGGCTTCCCCCCGTCGGGTATAGGATATTAACGAATGTGTTCGTCCCGACCATCACGAGCAAGGCGGATAGGACAGCACCCGCGGTCATATTCAAAGTCCATCTATCCATAAGCGGCCCTTTCACCATGCCCCGGCGCGCGCCGGGTTCATCATGCGTATCTCACTGAAATTTTCTCGCTTGCCAATACGATAGGTGTTAACGCAGAAAAAGCTCTCAACGAGGGCGAATTGTCTCAGCCTGTCCCGTATCGGCGGTAAATCTATCATCAATGGCTGAATAAGACGAAAAGGACACAAGAATGGCAAGGCCTTTGATCGTGATTCCAGCGCGGATCGGCTCGACGAGACTTCCGCGCAAGCCGCTCGCGGATATTTGCGGTGAGCCTATGATCGTTCACGTCTGGCGGCAGGCTGTCGAGGCCGATGCTGGACAGGTTGTCGTGGCGACCGATTCGCACGAAATCGCGGATGCGATCCAGGCAGCGGGGGGAATGACGATCATGACGCGCGCCGATCACCCCAGCGGTTCAGACCGCGTTTATGAGGCCGCCTGCCTCGCCGACCCGGCGGGAGATATCGACCTTATCGTCAATGTGCAGGGCGATCAGCCCGTTCTGGAACCGTCTTTGATCCGTGACTGCCTCGTCCCGCTCGCCGATCCGGCCGTCCACATCGCTAGCGTTGCCGCGATCTTGTCCGATCCCTCCCAGGTGACCGAACCGAGCGTCGTCAAAATGATCGGAACACCATCCAGCGGTCTGGACATTTTTCGCGCGCTTTATTTCACGCGAGCGCCTGCGCCTTTCGGTCCCGGCCCGCTCTATCAGCATCTCGGGCTCTACGCTTATCGCCGCGAGGCACTCGCTCAATTCATCCACTTGCCTCAATCTCCGCTGGAGAAGCGTGAGAAGCTGGAGCAACTCCGTGCGCTGGAGGCAGGGATGCGCATCGACGTCAAGCTGGTCCATAGCGTTCCCATGAGCGTCGATACACCGGACGATCTGGAAAAAGTCCGCTCCCTCATCTCCGCCAAAGCCGCGCCGCAAACGGTGCTATCCTGATCGATCAAGGCAAGTTTCATGCCCTCCGCCCCGCATCGCAAAACAAAATCAGACAGTTCTGTCGCAAAGATGCCACCTCCGAACCCGCCCGGGGTTGGGAACGTGATCCTTTTTCAAGGAGAACACGGCGCAAACTCGCATAAGGCTTGCCTCAACGCATATCCAGAGATGGAGCCCATAGCCTGCCCAACCTTTGAGGACGCGCTATCCGGGGTACGCCACGGGCAGGCTCGTTACGCATTGATTCCCATCGAGAATTCCGTGGCGGGGCGTGTTGCCGACGTTCACCATCTCCTGCCGGACTCCAAGCTCTTCATCGTCGGCGAGCATTTCGAACGGATTTCACATCAGCTTATGGCCTTGCCCGGCGTCAAGCTTACGGAGCTGAAGACTGCGCACAGCCATACGCACGCGCTCGGACAATGCCGCCGTGTAATCCGCGAATTGGGGCTCCGGCCCGTGACGGAGGCGGATACGGCTGGCGCAGCGCGGCAAGTGGCGGAGGAAGGGGATCGGACAAAAGCAGCCATCGCCTCGGAGCTGGCCGCCGAGCTTTATGGCTTGGAAATCCTACGCACTGGCATCGAGGACGCCGAACACAACACCACGCGCTTCATTACGCTGTCCGCCAATCGCGATGACGCTCCCTCAGGTAATGGCCCCGTCATGACCAGCTTTATTTTCCGGGTCCGCAACGTCCCGGCCGCGCTATATAAAGCGCTCGGCGGCTTCGCAACCAATGGCGTCAACATGACCAAGCTGGAATCTTACATGGTCGGGGGCAATTTCTCGGCGGCCATGTTCTACGCGGATATCGAAGGCCATCCCGACGATCGCTCTGTTCAGCTTGCCATGGAGGAATGCCATTTCTTCTCTTCCGAACTCAATATTCTCGGTATTTACCCGATGAGCCGGTTTCGCGAGAAATTCAAAGCGGATGAAGTGAAGTAACAATCCCTCTGCTAGCCAAGCGATGCGGGTGCAAATATACAGTGCTAAATAATAGCAGAGCCGATTAAGTCGACTAAAAATATTGAATAATAACAAAATACAAATGCAGATATCTTTTGTGAATAAATTCAATTTTCGGAAACGCCATATGCTTTTCATTTAATTGAAAATAAAGTGTCATGCAGATCTAGCAGTATATGCATTCGAATTTAGCTTTCGCGGTGAAGGCCTTATCAGAGCCACCGACGAGATGATGGCATACGATCGGATGCGGCATGGCTGTTAAACGGATCGATAACGCAGCATCCTCGCGAATACGCGACATACCATACGAAGAGCAGCCGAAACCGGCTTCAACCGAGTTCGATGCAAATCTGCAGGAAGAACGCGCAAAACAGAGTAGGGCCGACGCCGAGGCGGAGCGCATAAAAATCCATACTGTTGAGAAGGGTGATACACTATGGGATATCGCCAGAGCCGAAAATATACCTTTATAGCGCTTGTACTCAATCAATCCGCAATTCGATGTCTCGCGAGGATAGCATACCGCATTTCGATCGAGAGATTTGGGGCCGTTGGGGTCCAGATTATATTCGTCCCGGCGATCAGATCAGGATCCCCATTTCACAGACGCCGCAGCCTGCCGCTGAGATGCCAACGCAGCCCAGCAAATCGCCGCCAAAAGGGCATAATGGCACACAACATGCGCCGCCTTCCGAGGCACCATCTCTGCCGCCTGTTACCGCAACTCCCCCGATTGCCGAGACGCCTTCGCTGTCTACTAGACCATCTTCTGCAACACCGACGCTCTCGTCACGAGGGCTGCTGCGAAAGCACAGTTTCCCCAAACCGTAATTTCTGCTGCGAAGCGTCTCGCCCAATCGTCAGCGCCGATCTCCAATATTGCCAGCAAAATATCACTAGGGGGAACAGGACAGGTACTTGGAAAGGTGGCGCGTGTTGGCGTTCCCGCTGGCGTAGTCCTCGCAGGGATTCCTGACGGGATCGACGCCTACAAACAGTTTCGCGCAGGTGATAATGCCGAGGGCTGGAAATCAACGGGCCGAGCAGGCGTACGTGTCGGTTTCACCGCTGCTGACGCTGCTCTAGGCACCTTTATCCCGGTCCCTGTTGTCGGAAGGGCTATTGGTGCGGTTGCAGGTGGTTTTGTCGGCGATCTCGTCGCAAGATTGTTGTGATAAACCAATTATGATTGAAGTCTATACAATCCGTATCGAACTCAAATAGATTTTATTCAATTTTGGGATATTAGCATTGCGAATAGATGTTATCAGGGGCGTTGTTGAAGATTTAGAGGGACGCCCTGATGTAAAAATTGAGGAAAACCAGAAACAGCAAACTGACGATATATGGCTAAACGGTCGGATCATTCGGCTATCCCGCTTCATTCATGAGCGGCGGCGGAAAG